>NZ_JAPZSR010000307.1:0-2925 GCF_027531875.1 Microcystis sp. LE19-84.1B
TGTGATACTAAACGTTGGGACATATAAACAGTTATAAGGTTGGTCAGGGTTGACCTGTTAGATTCAGTCAGGGGACTGAAGACCTTACTAGGCGGTTATTTCAGGTATTTCAACCTTATTTCATGCCTAAACGTTTCGCACTTCATCTCCTAATATAGCGAGACTGATAACCGGTTTCTGATACAAATCAAAGGCACGATAGTTATAAATATACATCCTCTGAGGGAAATTTTCTTCGTATTGACTTTGAATTTCAATATGAATCAAAATCCAGATTTCTTCACCCCTGAGTAACCAGACTTTATAGAGTTTGTCAGCAAAACGTTTTTTTGTCTTTGCTGAAGCGGTAATCCGTTTGAGTTCTTTTTCTAGGGATTCGGGAGTTTTTGTCCAATCAATTAGTTGGTGAACTTCGGGAAAAAAGAAGCATAAAAACGCTTCAAAATACTCGCTTAATGCTTCTTTCCAGGGTTCATCATAATTGGCGGTTGTTGGGTTCATTTGAGTTGTTTGCTTACTCGTAGGCTGTGAAGCGCGATAGCGTAACGCACCGATTTAATAATAGAGGTGAATGGTGGTAATCTGGGGATTTTGTGGTAAAAAAGCGGATATTTGTTCGATTCCGTCTTGATTGGGAGTGAGAATAACGGTGGCGACTTCTGGAATTACCCCAGCTTGGAGACTTTGATAATCGGCAACACCAGCATCGAGGAAAACTACGGTAGCGGTTAAACGCTGATTTCTCGCACTATTCACCTGATTAGCTTGACTTAAGCCATCAGATTGAGCAAAATTGAACAAAACATCGTCAACAGCAGGAAGGCTCGGCAAAAGGGTAGAAGTCATGACGGTAACAGCAAAGGTTTATTGCTAACAGTTTTAGCCCAACAATCCCCAATCTTTCAAGGGGGATATAACAAAAATTTACAGAAAACGGGTTTCTCAAAGAAAACGGGTTTTCTAAATAGTTTCTCGAAGAAACCCGTTTTCTAAAATCACAACTTAATCTAATTCATTTGCCGTTTGCAAAACCTCCTGATAAAGTTGACGACTGATGCGAAAATTTGCTTGGAGTATTAGAGCATCGATTATGGGTTGAACCTTAGCAATCAATCCTCTATTTTTAGCGATTAAAAGAACTCCTAGAACCCCCGTAATTGACATCCCCAAACGCACAGCCTCCCTCCGTCCAAGACGCTCATCAATTAACAATTCATCTGCTTTTAATTCTAAGGCAAGAGCGATTGCTTCTGCTTCGCCAAGATCTAAATTATAGTCATTGCTCAAACAAGCCACAAGTTCCAAATTAGCGGCTTGTTTAACCTGTATCCAGTTCAGAGAAATTATCGCTTTAATGCGGATATCTTCCTCAGTTAAATTGGCTAATTCATTGGCAACTGCTTGGGGAATAACAACATTAGTATAAATATCTTTTAAGATTGACAGATAACCAACAAGAGCAAGACTGCTGAGAGGAGAAGTATCGCTAATAATAATCATAGCCAACCTTTCTCTTTTAAATGCTTAATATCTTCCTGAAACTCAGCAACATCATAGTGAATACAAATTCCTCGTTCAGAAAGCAGCCGTTGAAACTTGATTTGATTAATACCTAATAACTCACTTGCTTTTCCTAAGCTAATCTTATCTTGTTGGAATAACATAACAACAATTTCCATCAACAGTTCATCCTCTGATAAACCACTTGCTTTAATCACTTCTTGGGAAATAACTAGAGTCATATTTTCTCCGTATTTTGATAAGAATTATACAAATGCTATCCTATGTTTTGCGGTCTGTCAATTCCCTTTGGCAGACCTCACTTCTAACTGTTAACTGTTAACTGAAATTCCCTCTCCGAAGCAATCTTACTCCTTGTCATGGCGAAGATGCGATCGCTAACGTCAAAGCTAGGCAGTTAAAGTATTCAACCAATTGATTAAATCTTCAACTGTAGAGAAATCGAATAAAGCTTCTGCTAATACTTCGACATCATCAATACTTAACTCCATAATTTTAGTTTCTAATGAAGGATTAATCTCCCCTAACTTGCGTTTAAGTTGACGAAGAATCAATGTTTTTTCCCGTTCAATACCTTGTTCAATACCTTGTTCGATACCTTGTTCAATACCCCGTTCGATACCTTGTTCGATACCTAGTTCAATACCTTGACGCATCCAACTGGTGGTAATTTGCATAACTCCCTCCTGTACGGGTTGACTAAATGTGCTAATCTCTTCTTGAAATTGTATCTCTTCCACTGGATTTAGATTGAGATAAGTATCAATAAATCCAGAAATTAATTGCATTTTCGCTGGATTTAACCTTAAAGTAATTAACAAGCGCAGACATTCCGCTTTTACCTTGGCTCGCTCTTTCTCTGCAATGTTCATCTTCGCCATCAAAGCTGAAGCAACCGGATTCGGCTGATTGAGAAAATCTCGCCAATTTAATCGATTTAACTGTACTACTTGATAGTTAAATTCTAATACCTTAAAATCGGGAAAATCGACCACATATTGACTAATCGCTTCTCTTTTTGGCTTTGAATAAGAAAAAATTACAATCGGATAAATCGGTAAGACAAATTTCTCATGAAAGCGAGCAAAATAAGTAAACATTCGCCGATTAAACCACTTGCGTGAACTTTCCTGCGCCTCTACATGAATCAGAAAAAAAGATTCTTTTCCTCGAAACTTAACCTGTGCGACTAAATCGCTTTCATACCTTTCTCCTTCCGTGACATCAGTAAATACTTCTTTGTCTAAAAAAGTAATCGAGTCCCTATCTAAATAATCCATCAATTGAGGAAAAAATAACTCGATAAATTCGACAAAAAAGGTGGAGATTAACTCTTTAAATAAGCGGTCATGGTCAATATTATTAGTCATGTAATGTCATCTTAACTAATCTGAGCGATGAATG
>NZ_JAPZSR010000302.1:0-6543 GCF_027531875.1 Microcystis sp. LE19-84.1B
ACATCCTAATATATCTTCTAAGTAAAGTCGTACCTCGATAAACTCAAATAACCCTACCGCTTTACTAAATTCTACCAATAAATCTACATCACTGTCAAAACGTGCTTCATCCCTTGCTACTGAACCAAATAGAGACAGAGATTTTACCCCTAGTTTTTCTAATTGTTCTCGGTGTTTTGCGAGAATTGTTAGTACCTCATCTCGTTTCATGGCTATTTCCTGAAATCTGATTCCTTCATTGTAACCTTAATGGTTGTCTCGTTGATATTGGCTCTCATGATGAAGTTTATTAAAATAGAAATTATTATTGAACTTAGAAATGCTCTGCCAGTGCCAAATACCACCATTAATTAGGTTGCTTAGGTTTTTCAAGTTGCTCTTTAACTAATTCTAGGGGAAGTTTTAACACTCTAGCAATTTGTTCGACGGTTAAGCCTTCTTTCATCAATTCTGTAGCGATTTCGAGTTTAGATTCTTCAGCAAGATTAGATTTTTGTAATTGATTTTCTGGTAGTTGATTACAGATATGACCTTTATTAATTTGGACACCGTTAACGACATTATTGTTAGCGACATTATAATAATATCTTCGCAGACTAGACCTAAGATTAGCTTTATTAACTTCTTCTCCTAAAATTTCCGATAAGGTTTTCCATAATTTACCAGCTACATCCTTAACATATTTCTCGGAACGATGATGACTTTTAGCGATTTCTGTGTATTTTTGATGGTTAATTACCCCTTCTAAGATTTCAGACTGAACATCATCTAAATTCTCTCCTGTATAGGAGAAGATGAGATTATCAACAGTTGTAATTAAAGAGTGAATATCAAAATTGTTCATTTTTAAACACAGAATCAAGATTAATAAGCTTTTACCTGACATTATATGACATTATAAGGTGTACGGTCAATTTAATATTATTTTTAGATTTAAGTTATTTGTCTTAATACTGCTTTATATAGCTTTATATAACTTTAAAAGCCTTGACAGTTAATATGAAGCTCACTTATTATCTGCGAGTGTTTTCATTAAGTCGCTAGTGGTGAAGAAAAAATGAACGTTCTCAACTTTGTTAAACGATTTAATCATTGGAAAAAATTTCTGGTTTCTGCAACGGCAACAATTGTATTGATTCCCCAATCAGTTGATGCTATTGTCGTCAAGACTGGAGATCCAGTATTTCCTAAAGATGGTAGTACAACTACGGTAAAATATCGAATATTTTGTCATCCAAGAGCCGACATTCCTCCTACATTCGGAGATGTCTCAATTCAAGTAAACTCTAATGATACAGCTATAGGTAAAGCTATCAAGTTAAAAAGTGCTCTTGATGCTCTTGAGATACATCAACTTTGTAAAGATCAAACTGTAATTGAAATTCCACCTGGAGATATTATTTTAGACCCACAGATTGTTAGTATAGTTAAGCTAGCTGGTGATGATTCTGGTCAGAAAGACATATTTGAGACAGGAAAAGGAACAAAAAACAAAGATGCCCCAAAAAAAGTTATTATTGATACGGGGCTTAGATTTGAATCTATATCGTTATCGGGGGTAAATTTAGACAGTAATGAATCTCAGTTTTTTGCGTCTTTTGGTTTTAATGATGGACTAAATGATTATGTTGCTACCTCAAATTTTACCTTTGGTGAGCTTCCAGACAATACAATTGATTCTTTGCTAACTTTAACTTATAGCAATCTGTTAGCATCGCTTCCCGTCTCATTTCAATCTTACTTGATTTTAGACTTAAATACTTATGAAATTACTTACAATTTTCCCTCTAATATTGTTAGTGCTTTTGTAGAAACCCAGAGTGACGATACTGGAGGAGGATATAGCCAAACAATAGAAATTAAGACTCCCGAACCCACCTCAACCCTAAGTCTTCTTTCCCTGGGAATACTTGGTGCAGGTGCAACCATAAAACGCAAAGTAAAACGCTCTCATTCAACCGAAAAAGAACCCAATAACGTCGGTTAAATTGCCTTTTTTTATAACTCATTCCCCCTTAATTTTAGACCAGTTGAGGGGGATTTTTATGCTCTTACTTCTCCCTCTTGTATTTTTAACTGAATATTTGCTATAATAAACAAAAGGTAAGCATCAATCATCTTCAAGCGATAGAAACTATTATTGAGGAACGACAAAATGAACTTAGAAATGCTTGGACAAAACACTTCTCAAGCTGAAGTAACTCATATTTCTTCTCATGGAATATGGATTCTGGCAAACGATGAAGAAATGTTTCTTTCCTATCAAGATTTTCCTTGGTTTCAAGATATACCTATTAGACAAATTTTAAATATACAAGAGCCTTTTCCTAATCATTTTTATTGGCCAGATTTAGATGTAGATTTAAGCAAAGAAATTATTAAAAATCCTGAGAGATTTCCTTTAAAAGCTAAAGCCTAGTTTTTATCCTTAATTAAGTGCGATGCCGAAGGCACTGCGTAGCAGCACGCTGATCTTGTAGGGTGCGTTCCCTAAGGCAACTTCTACCGCTCCAGCGATCGATTTTTGGGGAACGCACCATGCCTATTGATTGAAGCTGTAAGAACGATTTCTGCAAAGGCTGTGAAATTGAAGGCTCTTGTGCAGGTCAGTGTCAAGTCACTTTGGAGTCTTCCAGAAATGACAGTCAATTAGTTGGAAAAATGTGCGAGTTAATAATTGCAACTACACAGAATTTGGTTCACGAATATCTAGAAGGCCGCTGAAATTCTGTGTTTATGACTAAGAACTAGCTGCCCAAAGCAAAGATACTTCATATTGATTAAATGTTGAATCCGCACTCACAAGTGTCATATCTTCTACCTGAGCTTGTGCAATCAGCATTCGGTCAAAAGGATCACGATGATGTAAAGGCAATGCAGCCGCCCGCAAAGCATGAGAAGCATTGATCTCTAACGATCTAGCTCCTAGTTGGGTCATTCGAGTAGAGACATAATTATCTATTTGCTCTGGCAGTGGTAATTTACCGATTGAGACTTTAATTCCCATCTCCCAAACACTGGCAACAGAAAACCACACTTCATTGCTTTCGTTGGCAATTTGTTCAATTACATTCTCACTTAACTTGTCTGGTTGGGCAAACCACCACAGCCAGCATTGTGTATCCAGTAAAAGTCTCACTCCGCACCACCCTCAAATGCTACCAAAATATCTTCTGGTAAAGGGGCATTAAAATCATCTGGTACGGTAAACATCCCTCGATCTTGTCCTAAACTAGACCGTCGATCTAAAGATGTCCGAAATGGAACAAGTTTAGCAATTGGAATACCTCGGTTTGAAATAACGATTTCCTCTCCGAGTTCCACACGGGACAATAGCCGAGAAAGGTTTGTTTTAGCCTGATGAATGTTTACAGTTTCCATGCTCTTAAAAAACTAAGTCCACAAACTAAGTTTAGTTTAGTTGCGCTGATTCTGCAAGGGCAAGTTAGTTTGAATTGCGATGCCGAAGGCACTGCGTAGCAGATCGCCGCTCTTGTAGGGTGCGTTCCCTAATGCAACTTCTACCGCTCCAGCGATCGATTTTTGGGGAACGCACCATGCACATTCATTGAAGCTGTAAGTCTAGGCGTTGCCGAATCAAGGTATGAATGCCAACTGTGCATCGTATCCAAAAGTTAGTTTGGGTCTAGCGGCAAGATGTAGGCAGAGTAGTCAAGTGAAGTGTCCCATGCCTGAGCCTCACCTTGTATAGAGCCGATAAATGACTTTAGGATACAATGACTATAAAAGCTAGTAGCCAGTTGGATATATTTGTTATGGCATTAATATCCCGTGTTGTTCACAGTGATCCCGACATTCTAGGGGGAACCCCTGTTTTTGTAGGAACTCGTGTGCCGATGAGAACCGTACTTGATTATCTTGAGGCTGGTGATTCATTAGAGGTATTTCTAGACCATTTTCCTAGTGTCAGTCGGGAACAGGCGATCTCAGCCCTTGAATTAGCAAAGGAAATGTTGACAGCCTATGCGAATCCTGCTTGATGAATGCGCCCCACGCCCGTTAAAGCGTGAGCTTGCCGATTACGAGGTATGCACAGTTGTGTTGGCGAAAGCAGCATAACTCCGCATCCCCGGCGATATCTCGATCGCAAATCACGGGAATCTGCTGTTTAGCGATTAATTCCGCTTCTTCTCGACAAATAGCCCGAATTCCCACGGGTAAGGTCGGTAAACCCATTTCTAACAACCGACGCATCACACAGGCGTGGTTATGGTGGGAGCCTTCGTACTCAAAACGCATATCGCCATGGGCATCAATTTGAACCACCGTAAAAGGTTCCGATCAAGCCTGTCGATAAGCTTGTACTGCTCTTGTGGTGATAGCCTGTTCACCCCCGACGACGACGACAAATTTATCATCGGCAATTATTGGTTTGCTGCGGGCGATAATCTGGAAATATAGCCATCAGTTAGGCTGCTTCATCCTGCTGTAACAAAAAACAATTATCCCCCGATAGCGATCGCTAAAGGTCGAATAATTATCAATTTTTATCAAGAGGTGCGGTCAGACAGAGGAATCATCGCTAGAATGAGCCTAATTGTCAGAAATTTAGTTAAACAAGGTTTTTGGCAAGATGCTAGTCTGGCTAACAAGCTTTTGGGCGTGATATAGGGAAAAGTTCTGGTGATAGTTGACCCATATCGTTACTCTGGAGAGTTTTGTACAGAAAGTTGACCTATAATATGTAGTTATATTTTCAAGAGAAGAGAAGAAAAGAAATGTTATCAACACTTCTAAGTAAAGCTGTACAAAAAGCTCAAGAACTGCCAGAAGCAATTCAAGACGAACTGGCAGAGCAGTTTATTGAAGACATAGAAAATGAAATCAAATGGCAAGAAACATTATCTAAACCCCAAGACAGCTTAATTCTCAAAGAACTTGCTCAGAAAGCTATTGCGGATTCAGAAAACGGACAGACTAAAGAAATGGGATTTGATGAGTTATGAAGTCGGAACTAAATCCAGATTTCGTCGGCTTATTTCAACAGCTACCAGAAAGAGTGAAAAGAACAGCCAGAAAAAATTACAAGTTATGGAAAGATAACCCAAGTCATCCAAGCTTAGAATTTAAGGAGGTCAATCAAGAAGACCAGATCTAGTCAATCAGAGTCGGTATAGGTTGGAGAGCGCTGGGGAAGAATCAAGAGTAAGAATGTAATTGTTTGGTTTTGGATAGGCTCTCACGCAGAGTATGACAAATTGTTAAAGAAGTTGTGAACCAAGAAACATAACAAATAACCGCACCCGAAATAATAGTGAAATTTTGTGACAAAGTGCAGTCATATCTAAGAATCTTTGCTATAACTTTGGAAAGCTTCTGTGATAAGTTTCCTTAAAGGAGATTGTTTGCAGTAAGCTAATCTGGCTAACACGCTTTTGGGCGTGATATAGGGAAAAGTTCTGGCGATTGTGCCTAAATCGGGTGATATACCGAAAGTTGACCCATATCGTTACTCTGGAGAGTGTTATACAGAAAGTTGACCTATAATATGTAGTTAGCTGGCTAATTTGAAATGCTTCTGAGGCATTTAAAGAAACTTATTTGAGCTATTCTTACCATTTCATGCGACACAATTTCATGCGACGAAAGAAGAAGGCTCAGCAAAGATTGTCACCCTGGTTATCTGCACTACCAGTTGCGATTTTCCTGACCAGTTGCGATAGCATAATTGCGACTGGAGTCCGTTTTAGCTCTCCGCTTCCTGAACTCAGCCAAATTGCAGCCTTCTCGATCATATGGCTTATACCCGCATTCCTGATTGGGATATTTGTTAGTATAGATCATGATGAGATGACTACAGGGTACGGATCTGATGGTATAGTTTTTTTGCCAACAGGCAAGACAGTTCCTGGAGATCCACAGTCAGCTAATTTCTTGGCGAACCTTTGGCTTGTGGCTTATCCCATCGGCTATTTTTACTACACACATCTTGATAAACTAGCCTTGACATTGACGACTTTCCCTAATTTGGATTGGATTTTACTTAGGATTATTTTCCCGGCGTTGTCTCTTGCTTTGATTGCTTGGGTTATCTTAGCAATTTGGGAATTTTCTGATTCATTCTTCATTTTTAGGTGGTTAATTCTTGGTTGGAAAATCTTAGTCTCGCTTGCAACGATTAATTTGATAGGGTGGCTGCTTGCACTATTTGTTCCTTGGTTGTTAAACCTGGTTATTGATTTAGCTTCATGGCTCTTTCGGCGATAGGTTGAACCAAAATTTTGTACTGCGATAGTGCGATCGCCGATCTTGTAGGGTACGTTCCCTAATGTAACTTCTACCGCTCCACCGATCGATCGAAAAAGAACCCACTAACGTCGGTTAAATTGCCTTTTTTTATAACTCATTCCGCCTTAATTTTAGACCAGTTGAGGGGGATTTGCTATACTTTGCACGGCTACAACTTGCATTTTTTACTCAAGGACAATAATATAGTTTAAGAGTCATAATTAGAAGCAAAGCACTCATTAAAAACATGATTAACCTAGAATTCACGGAAGAAGAAAAGAACTCACTGTATTA
>NZ_JAPZSR010000275.1:0-1120 GCF_027531875.1 Microcystis sp. LE19-84.1B
TTATAAGTTGTCACCATTTCGGCTGAGTCTAATTTGTCTTCTTCATCAACTAAGTTAGTTGCTAAAATAAATCTGCCTGCTTCCTTTCTTCTTCTGACTATCTCTTCAGTTTTTTCTTGCCCTACGCCGCTAATTTTATAACTGAACTTCCCCCATACATATATACCACAATAGCCGAAAACCCTTATCCATCAATGGATGCACCCCTTAACATTTCTTAATGTACCCATGTAATTTGTAACATTTCTTAATGGACAAGAATTCTCTCCATTTGCTAGAATGGTAGTCATGTACATAGAAAAAGTTCCTAACCGTAATTCCCCCCCCCGCTGTTCTTCTTCGAGAGTCCTACCGAGAAGGAGATCAAGTCAAAAAAAGAACCCTGGCCAATCTCTCAAAATTACCCGATGATATTATCGACAATCTGAAACTGGCTCTTAAAGGATCAACACTGTCCATGAATGAAGGCATTCCCAATCATTTTGAAGTGATTAGAAGTCTTCCTCATGGTCATGTGATGGCTATTTTAGAGACGATTAAAAAATTAGGTTTAGATAAAATAATCAGTGAAAAATCCTCTCGAATCAGAAACTTAGTGGTGGCAATGATTGTGGCAAGAATCATCAATCCTAAATCGAAAATAGCCACAGCGAGAGGGTTTAATAGCGAAACTTGCAGTCAGAGTTTAGGACAATTGTTAGACTTAGAGAAAGCCGATGAAGACGAATTATATAACGCCTTAGATTGGTTATTAGAAAAACAAGAGAAAATTGAGAAGCACCTAGCAATTAAACACTTACAATCAGGAACATTAGTCTTGTATGATGTCACTTCTACTTACCTAGAAGGAAATGGTTGTGAACTGGGAAAATATGGTTATAACCGAGATAAAAAGAAAGGGAAAACTCAGATAGTTTTTGGTTTGTTATGTTCAGCTAAGGGTTGTCCGATAGCGGTAGAAGTATTTGAAGGAAACACTTCAGATGGTGCTACTTTAAGCGGACAAATTGAGAAAGTCAGAAAGGGTTGGGGGATTGAGAATGTGGTCTGGGTAAGTGATAGAGGAATTTTAACTAACTCGAAAATCAAGGAATTAGTAAAACCGATAGAAGGATTAGAC
>NZ_JAPZSR010000038.1:0-6131 GCF_027531875.1 Microcystis sp. LE19-84.1B
TTTAGAAGGGGCAATCCGAAAATTGGGTTTATCGGCCCGAGCAATGGATCGCATTCTCAAAGTTGCCCGCACCATTGCCGATTTAGGAGATAGTGAAATGCTGAAAAGTTCCCACGTTGCCGAAGCAATTCAGTATCGCACCCTCGATCGTTTAAGTTAGGGTTTGCGGCAAAAAGTTTGTTGGTGGGGTTAGGAGTCGGTCGTCAGGATTCAGGAGGCAGGAGTTGAGAGTTGGGGTTTTAGGGAGTTGGGGTTTTAGGGTTTTGGGGTATTAGTTGAAATTCTCCTATCTCCCCACTCCCCCACTCCCCCATTTCCCAATTCATAATTCCCCCATTTCCCCATTTCCCCATTTCCCCATCACCCTACACCCTACACCCTCTTTCAAGTCAGGAGTCAGGAATCGGGCGATTCTAAGCGTTTTTGCCATTCTCGATCGATTTTATCCGAGCGATCGATCTCTTGTTCGAGATAGTCTTGATCGGTAGAATAACTAATATCAGCATCTGTAATCACTTTTTGGTCAGCAAATTGACGAGAGTAGGCCAGTTTTTTCTCTAATTCAGGATTATTTTGGGCTAATAAATCTGCTCTTTTTTCTCGCTGTTGATTGCGTTGATTAACCCGCTCATTTCTCCACTGTAAAAAGAAATAACGACCGAGGGGAATCCCCAAAAAAGCACCAGCATAACTGAGGAGAAACCCGTAGATTCCTGTGACTATCGACCCCAGAGAACCGCTCAAATCAACACTATCACTGTTGAGCAAAGATCCTAAAACTAAAGCGAGGATAAAGTTAACCACCCCTAAACCTAAAGCTAGGATAATTTGACCGCTATCTGCTTCGCTAAACTTCCAGCGTTTTTCCTTTAGATAGGGGGAAACTGTTTGTAATTTTCTCTTTTTGGTTGTCACCTGTAGATCGGGAAAATAATAGATAATATCGCCTCGATCGGACACTTGCGGCAATCCATTAAAGCGGGTTAAAACTGGGAGTATATAATCTTCTGTCTCCTCGTGACTAGGGGTAATACTATCGAGATAGGGGGCAATTTGTGGAGCAATAATCGAGCCACGATTATTTTGAATTACTTTACCGATAGTTTGCCAGCGTCTCTCCTCTAAATTAAAATTAGGATCGCCATCGCCAAAAAGAAAAGAAAAAACTGCCTCGAGAAAATTCATCTTACTAGGGGGTTTTTCTGCCTTAACTTCCCTATCCTTTCTTTCGTAGTAGTTATTACCAAAATCGGGATAAAAAATCCAGAAAAAGTCCGTGGGAAAGAAATTAATATTAATGTTGTTATTTCCAGAATTGTTATCCGAGTCACTATCTTTGAACATTAAGCCGATCAGGATCGCCAGAATAGCCAGCAACAGGATTAAAATCGAAATAATTAAAACAATGCCAAAGGAAATGCGGATAATATAAAAAACTACTTTCCAGATTTTACTGGCGAAAGCTTTTAACTGCAATTGCCAATATTTATTCAGGAGAATCGAGCGAAAATTTTCAGGGAAAAGATAGATAATCTCCCCCGTATCTGCTACCTGTAAATGTCCCCCCGCTTCCGCAGCTAAAGCTAATAATCCCTGTTGTGCAGCGTTAATCTCTAAACCCGATTTTGCCGCCACATCACCCACCGTAACCCGATAGCCTAATTTTTCGATCGATTGTAATAGAGACTCTTGGGGATTCATAGAAAATACTGTTCCTGTCGATTATCCTATTTTCTAGTGTAGTTTTGATTTTGTCTTTTTGGCAGCGGCTATCTGGATTGATGGGTGCGGCATTTTCGACTCGATCGAGAAAATATCGTTATAATTGTTCCAATAGTCGCAAAAAGCAGGGCTAAACTGTATAAATAGTTACTTTATAAGCAATTATCAGAGGTGAGCATGAATGCGTCGGAACAGGCAAAAGGATTAGAATTAACGGCGAAGATCGCCACACTCGTCAACCTGTTTAAACAACAATTCCCCGATGCAAAGGCAGATCTGAAACCTTGGCGCAACGATCCCCACACAAGGGAGTTAACGGATCCTGACTCGATCGATATCGCTTTCCATTTTCCCGGTTGGAGTCCCAGAATTCAAGGGCGCAGTATTCTGGTACAAATTCGTTTTCATCTCGATAGCGAGGATCATCATCAGCGTTTGATTGGCTTAGAAATGCAGGCTTTTAACCATCAAGGAACCGCTTGGCGACTATCTACGGTGGAAAATTGGCAATTAGTCGGTAATTATCAACCTTCTCCTAAGGTGGCTGATAAGTTAAAATATTTCAGCCGGCAGGTGTTTGAAGTTTTTAAAAATGAGCATCGATAAGGCTCTTTCGGCACTCTCGGCAAAAGATCGTTATTCGATCGAGATTAAATCAGTCTTAATGTCAAGCTATAGGACTAAATTAATTCTTGAAAGTGCTTCGCTTTAGCGGAAATTTTTAACATTTTTTCTGGTTGATCGTGAATCTCACTTTTTTGAGAAAGTTTACTGCTGCTCGTGGCTGTTTTAGACATACTGATATTTTTAATACTAACAAAGCGATATTGATAGTCCTGAAGAAAATCGGGTTGATTCCAAAATAAGCGTCCGATTTCACGACAATAGGAGACAAAGCATTTGGCTCCTTTTAATTGTTTAATTATCGATGAATTAGAATCTCTGCTTTTCTTCATTTCCAAACAAAGGATAACTTTTTCAGTAGGGGTATTAGCGATAATTATAAAATCTGCACGCTTACATTCACCTTTATTACCAGTAAAAATTTTGCGGACATCAAAAAACTCATCTAGCTTGATCGCAATAACTTGATCGGGTTCAGGCATTCCACTAATCACAAATGAATAGTTATCTTGATTTTCTATCAGTTTCAGTAAATAACTATCTCGTTTGTACTCTTTTTTATATTCCAACTCTACTATCGCACACTTGCTAATCATTTCTTTGAGGATAGCAATATCAGACATTACTCCTCACCCCAAATAATAGCCGTTTGAATACGATTCATATTTTCGATAGTAGTATCAAAACTGCGTGCTTCGATACCCATTTCGTGATCAATTTTAGCGGGAGTTAAAGTGTTAAATTTGGTTTTTCTTTTTTGTCCTTTTAACATCTTTAAAGCTTTTTCAGCAATATAGACTTTAACTTGATTAGCCGATAATAATTCCTCTTGTCTATAGCCTTCTTCTGCGGCAATTTGTTTCAGGTGTGGTTTATTATGGTTAAGCATAATTAATGTGTTGATTTCTTTGATAATATAATCACTGTGAGTAGTGATAAAAACTTTAATACCAATGTTGATCAGTCGAGCGAAAAGTTTAGCGATACGGCGTTGATTTTCTGGATGGAGATTTAATTCAGGTTCATCTACTATCAACAAATCTCCGATTCGAGCTTCGTGTCTTAAATAAAAGCCAATGTCTAAAAGAGAACGTACAGCACTAGAACTTTCATCCATCGATAGTCTAAGTTTTTTTCCTTTAGGAATGTAATAAAGTTCATCATTGCTAGTAATCATATATTGACCACCAATAATATCGGCAAAATCTTCTAAAATACTGGGATGATTTTCGGCGATAAAGCTAGTTTTTTTGACAATTGTTTCTATTTGTCTAGTAAAATCTACATTTTTTTTGACTGGTAGCGCATAATCCTGAGAAACATTAAATAACAGTTCTCTAGGATTAAAATTGCTATTTTTACTAATTTCTTCCAGTAAACGATTACGAGCAAAATTTAACTCTTTGCGAAAAATTGCCGCTCCTGTCCTTTCTGCACTAGCAATAAATGGCCTGGGAAAAAACTGAGAGAAAATTATATCTTGGATGCTGTCGTAAATGATATCCTCAAGAAAATGCACTGGCAGATTTATTTTTTCTGTTTCTGTTAATAATGTAATGGATAAATAAGGCTCATCTTCAGGTTTGTTAATCGAGATAATTTCCCATGTTGCTGTACTAATTTTCCTTTCATACTTATTTTGAAATTGAATATTGTCAAAATTTAATTCTATCTGAAAATCAACATTTTTAAACCTCTCCTCGTTGGCAGCAAAAACTTCAGGTATTTGTTGGATATATCTTTGACAACCTGCAGTAAGAATACTTTCACACTGTTGAACATACTCCTGTAGATCGAGACTAATTACACCATCAGAAAGTAGTTGCTCAATTTTTTCTTTGAGGCCAAATCTTGGCCCCGTTAATAGTCTTCGCCAATTGTCTAAAAAACCGAATAAAGCGTAGGTAGCATAAGTTTTACCTGTATTATTACCACCACAGATAATTGTGAGATCGCCTAGACTGAATTCTGCTTGTTTTAAAATGCCAAGATTTTTAATTTTAACTTTCATGTTTGTCTTAGGTTTAATATTCACGATTATAGATAATTGTGGGTCATTTGATCAAGTCCCAAACTATACATTCAACTTTGGTTATCAAGGTTACTTACAGAAATTATAACCTTTCCAAGGCTTTTCTCTCTTTTTCAGTCACTTCTCGCCATTGACCGGGTTGTAATCCTGTTAAGCATAATTTATTGTTTTTGTCAATAGTAATGGCTGTTCTAATTAATCTTAAAGTCGGATAACCAACGGCTGCCGTCATCCGTCTTACCTGACGATTTCTTCCCTCAGTTAAGGTAATTTCTAACCAAGCGGTGGGAACAGATTTTCGATAACGAATCGGTGGCTCTCTGGGGGGTAAATCCGGTTCAAAATCTAGTAAATTAACTATTGCCGGTCGAGTGCGATAATCCTGAATAGGAAGACCTTGACGCAATTTTTCTAAAGCGTTTAGGTCTGGAATTCTTTCGACTTGTACCCAATAGGTGCGCGGATGAGCAAATTGACGATGACCTAAACGATGCTGTAATTGACCGTTATCTGTGAGTAATAATAATCCCTCACTGTCCCTATCTAAACGACCGACAGAATAGATATTCGGGATGGGAATATAATCTTTTAAAGTCGAGCGACCATTTTCATCGGTAAACTGACATAATACATCGTAGGGTTTATAAAAAAGGATATATTTATTCAAGGGAAAAAAGAGTCAGGAGATAAGTAGTCGTGTAAAATAAATTTCCTAGGGAAGATAGGCAAAAGGCAAAAGGCAAGAGGTAGTTAGATATGTTTAATTAATTTTGCCTGGGTACTTAACTGATAACTGATAACTGATAACTGATAACTGATAACTGATAACTGATAACTGATAACTGATAACTGATAACTGATAACTGATAACTGATAACTGATAACTGATAACTGATAACTGATTTAATCCCGTTGATGGGAGAATTGATAAGCGCCGACAATCGAGAGAAGAAGAGCGACGATTAATAAAATAGGGATAGCGAACCAAGGAAATTGATTGATATCGTAGGCTGCGGCTCTTAATCCTAGACTAGCATAGGTGAGGGGCAAGGCATAAACAATAATTTTTAATGCCCAGGGTAAGGTTTTGGGATCGAAAAAAGTTGCTCCTAAAAAAGACATCGGCACGATTAAAAAGTTATTATAGAGACTGGCACTTTCGAGGGATTGAACTCGCAATCCAACAATTGCCCCTAAACTGGCAAAGACGGCACAATTTAAGATTAAAATTAATAAAAAGAGGGGATTGAGAAAACTGGCAAATTTTCCTGTAAATAAGATAGCGATGAGAATCACTGATGCAGAAGTCATTACACCGCGCAAAATTCCCGCAAAAACTTTGCCTAAAAATAATGAGAGGGGATGGACGGGAAGTAATAATAATTCCTCGAAGGTTTTACTAAATAAGCGATCGCCACAGATGGAAAAGGTGGTTCCCCCGAAACTGATCGCCATTGAGGACAGAGCCACCATTCCGGGTAAAATAAATTCTAGATAGGAATCGCCGAGCGAGGGTTTCATCGAGCGATCGAGGGCGCTTCCCAACCCCAACCCGAAACCGATAATATAGATTAGGGGAGAAACTAAACCTGTGGCGGCGATCTGAAGGACTCTCGCCCGTAAATCTAGCCATTCTCCCCAAAATACGGTTAAAGTGTCTGTTAATATCGTCTGAGCTTGAGCTAGTTTCACTGGTATTTTGGTTAATTAGTAAATATACTTTTAATAATAATTAACAATTGTCCCCTTTTTC
>NZ_JAPZSR010000327.1:0-32682 GCF_027531875.1 Microcystis sp. LE19-84.1B
ATAAACCCTGTTCACCCCGTCGAAAAGTTTCTACTCGTTGGTGTTTACTATTCACTAAGACATATTCCTCTAAACTTTCTAGAGTTTGATAATCATTAAATTTATCCCCCCTGTCAAAAGCTTCTGTAGAATCGGAGAGAACTTCGATAATCAATTTAGGAAACCTTTTGTAGGTAGCAGTTTCCCTATCTCTGTCATCACAGGTGACAAGAATATCAGGATAATAAAAGTGATTGCGTTTCTCTAATCTGACTTTCACATCGGCAAAATAAACCCGACAATCGGAACCCCGCAAATGATTACGAACAATTGTGTATATATTCCCCGCAACAATATTATGAGTATCCGTCGTCCCTGCCATGGTGTAAATTTGTCCATCGATATACTCGTGTTTAATGGGACTTTTTTCTTCAAACTGAAGATATTCTTCTGGAGTGAGATTATTATAGTTAGATAAAGCAATCATCTTTTTTTCTGCTAATTACAACTATATTAAGTACCTAAGCAAAATTAATTATACATCTAAGCCGTTAACCTTTTCCGTAATCAGTAAGCAGTATTAAGTAACAGTAACATTCCCTGATTACTGTTCACCGATAACCGAAAAGTCTCCTCTTTCCGAGTCTCAACTAGGAAATTAACTTTGCAGGACTAGATACCTGTTGAAATACTGTCTAGGAGAACCAGCAAAAAGAGCCTCGAATGGTTAATCTATATGTTATTACTCTTGTAACCCTCTATAACTACTGCTATGACAACCCTAATTGACTATTCAAATATTCAATCTTTACCCGAAGTTTGGTCAATAGTTGCCCAACGTTTCCCCAATATTATCGCTCTGCACGATCCCCACAGTAAACCGGAAGTAATTCTCACCTATCGGGAACTTTATCAACAAATTCAGCAATTTGCCGCCGCTTTGCAAGCATTAGGAGTCACAGAAACCGAAAATGTCGCTTTATTTGCCGATAATAGTCCCCGGTGGTTTATTGCCGACCAAGGTTCCATGGCAGCTGGGGCCGCCAATGCGGTACGATCTGCTCAAGCAGATGCCGAGGAATTAGCCTATATTCTCGCTGATAGTGACAGTCAGACGCTGATTGTCGAAAATAAGCAAACTTTAGGGAAATTGCTGGCGAAAATCCCTGAATTGCCCCTAAAATTAATCGTGCTGCTCACCGACGAAGACCCCGCTACTGGGGCGATTTCCGTGCAGACCTTAAATTTCAAGCAACTAATGGCGATCGGGGCTGAGAACACCCTTAAACCCATCACCAAGGGCGAAAATGATCTGGCTACCCTCATCTACACATCGGGGACGACGGGACAACCCAAAGGGGTGATGTTAAGTCACGGTAATCTGCTGCATCAGGTACGGAACTTAAATGCTATCTTTCAACCAGATCCTGGTGATCGAGTTTTAAGCATACTACCTTCATGGCATTCCTACGAGCGCAGTTGTGAGTATTTCAGTCTAGCTCAAGGTTGCACCCAGATTTATACCAGTATTCGCACTTTTAAGCAGGATTTAAAGCAATTTAGTCCGCAATTAATGGTGGGAGTTCCCCGTCTTTGGGAATCTCTTTACGAAGGTATCCAAAAACAATTTAGCGAACAACCGGCTAAAAAACAGAAATTGGTGCAGTTTTTTCTAGAAAAGTCAGAAAAGTACGTTATTGCTAAACGTATCGCTGATAATCTCAGTCTTGATCATCTTCACGCTTCCCCCAAAGAAAGACTCAAAGCAAGAATTCAATCCCTCTTACTCTATCCCCTCCACGCCATCGGTGACAAGCTAGTTTATAGCAAAATTCGCCAAGCAGTGGGAAATAAAGTTAAAATCTTCGTTAGTGGTGGTGGTTCCTTAGCCAGACATCTAGATACTTTCTATGAGATTGCCGGAATCCCGATTTTAGTTGGTTATGGACTGACAGAAACTTCTCCCGTCGCTACCGTCCGTCGTATCGATCATAACCTGCGCGGGTCTGCCGGTCGTCCCGTCTTTCAGACAGAAATCTGTATTGTCGATTTACACAGCAAAGAAGTCTTACCGACAGAAAAACACGGTTTAGTTTTGATTCGCGGTCCGCAGGTGATGCAGGGATACTATAAAAAACCCGAAGCAACCGAAAAAGCGATTTCTCCCGATGGTTGGTTTGATAGCGGTGATATTGGTTGGTTAACCGCTGCCGGGGATTTAGTCTTAACCGGACGGGCCAAAGATACAATTGTTTTGAGCAATGGTGAAAATATCGAACCGCAACCGATTGAAGATGCTTGTTTACGCAGTCCCTTTATCTCCCAAATTATGCTAGTGGGACAGGATCAAAAAGCTTTGGGGGCTTTGATCGTGCCTAATCTTGATATACTGGCCAATTGGGCCCAAGAACAGAAACTATCCTTAAATTTACCCGATCTTCACAGCGATCGCTCCACGATTCTTTCTAGCGATCTCTACAGCAAAAAAGTCTTAGATCTCTACCAACAAGAATTAAAGCGCGAGGTCAGAAATCGGCCCAGTTATCGTACCGATGACCAGATTAAAACCTTTGAGTTAATTTTAGAGCCTTTTTCCCTAGAAAACGGCATGATGACCCAAACTTTAAAGATTAAACGACCGGTAGTAACGCAACGCTATCGCGATATGATTAACGAGATGTTTGCCAAGTAAATATTTCTGGCAAATATTCTCTAACCCCTTGACAAAAAGACCTTTTTAGGATAAGCAAATCATGGATGACGCACAAACCAGTTTATTACTGAAGCGCCCGGTGACAATTAAAGTCATCGTGACCCCGCGCTGGAAAGAAGAAGCACAACAGCAATTACAAGCACAAATGGTGCAAATTGACGCACAAATTCAACAACTAGAAACCCAAGGACAAAGAGCGATCGCCGAAATTCAGCGTCAGAGTCTGATCCCCTTACCCCCCGCGGCTGCCCAACAGATTGACAATATTCAAATCCAAGTCAATCAACAGAAAAGTGAGTTTCTCGAACAAAAAAACCAGTATCTGCAACAATTGCAACAGGTACAACTCTTGGAACTCAATCAAGAAGTCGTCCAAGCACAACTAGAAAGCTTTTTCCGGGTCGAAAAGGGCGATAACTTAGTGGCAAAAATGAATGTAGAACTCGTCCTTAGAGATGGCATCGTCGAAGAAATTCGCGGCGAAATTTAAAGCTAGGGTTAGCAGTTCCCGTCATTGTCAACTTAACGGTTAAAATCGGCAATAGCAAGGGTTTTTCTCCCTTGCTCACCCGAAAAACCGCCCTAGCTCACATCACCCCTGACAGGACTTGATCAGACCTTAAAAATATATTAAGATTCTTTATCGATCGCCAAGACAAACTCGCTTATATTGTCCTATAACTTCACCTCTCCATCGACTCACCCTTAATTAGATCCTATAAATATGGAATCTCTATGCTTTCTTTCTTACCCACTATTCTTTTAGCTCAGTCCGCCTCGGTTCTGCCCCAGATAGAGAGGAAATTAATCACCCAATATCAGGAAGTGCGTCAGTTGCCCGGTCAACTGAATGACGTTCTAGTTTTTAATAGCAATAGTCCCGAAGTGGTAGAAAAAGAGGGAATTCTCCTCTCCACTTTCCCCGGTAAAGGAAAACGCTTTCCCATAGCCCATCTCAATCATCCCCTACAAGGACGTTTTGACGTTTTCACCCACCACATCGCCCGTCAAACCGATCCCAATCGCAACCTACACCAGGGCCTGATCGTTACTAATCCCACCTCCAGAAACCTCGTTATCCGCATCCTGCAAGGAGTCAGTTACGTCACCTCCGCCGATGCCCCTTTTGTCGATTTACCCTCTCTGGTGGAAGATCCCAATGGCCGGGTTTTTTCCGGTCCCGGTTCCCGTTTAGCCAGCGATATCATGCGTCGTCGCCATGATACCCAATTTCCCACCCAGATCGTCATTCCCCCCGGCGAAAGTCGGATGCTCTTCGATCTAGTTATCCCCAGAAGTAGCGCCCGCTCGACTCTCCTCCGTCTCTACAGCGATGGACCGGTCTATATGGCCAATTTAGCCCTCTACGAAGTTCCCCAAAAAGTCAAAATCGAAGATCGGGAAATAGAAACCTTTCGTCCCCCTACCCTCGAGGAATGGCGCACCCTATTAGTTAAAGGTGATTTGGCCGCTCCTCGCGATTTTCCCCCCACTCCTCCCGATCAATGGTTCCCCGGAAGAAGAAATTTTTATGGTCGCGTGGCCGGAATTTCTGTCGGTTCGGAATGGGCAACCCGGATTGTCGATCCCAAAGGGGGAATTAATCTCACCATTCCTCAACCTGGTCAAGCTTTTGCCTATCCTTTAAGTACGGTGACAGCAGCTACTTTCGGAACCAGACAAATTCAAAGCGCTCCCATGTTAGTGCGTTATCCCGATACGGCTTTCAAAGCTCACGGTAACTACGGTGTTCACTACTATCTGACTTTACCTCTATATAACAACACTAGCAAAACCCAGGTGGTGGTTTTGAGTATTCAAACCCCAATTAAAGAAGATAATTATCTCGATCGCTTGCTATTTGTTGAACCCGTCCAGGGACCGGTATTTTTCCGGGGTGCAGTGCGCGTTACCTATCGTAACGCAATGGGACGCACCGAGGAACGTTTTTTCCATCTCGTTCAACGGGAAGGACAGCAGGGAGAAGCTTTAGTACAGATAGAACTTCCCCCCGGCGCCCGACGCGACGTTAATCTCGATTTTCTCTATCCCCCCGATGCCACCCCTCCCCAAGTTTTGAGCGTTAAAACTTTGGAATAGATAGTTTTTCTCGAAAAGTTAACGGCTGATTGTCGGTAAAAATAAGTAAGATAAGTAGGTGGGTATTAAAAACTTTCAGATGCCCCCCTTATTAAGGGGGATCCCCCCGCCTTCGGCTTCCCCCCTTATCAAGGGGGGCTAGGGGGGATCGAACCTAAAATCCATTTTTAATTTAATTATAACCAGCTACTTACACTGATATTAATCTCTCTCTGGGAATTAGCCGATGAATATTAGCAAAACTTGCTTTATTTGCTGCTTATTATCTCAATTTTTTGGCAATGCAGCCGCGAGTTTAGCCGTAACTAAACTCGATTTTGATGCCGGTCAACCCCTAAGAAATCAAGTGATTAAATCGGGTAAAATTAAGGTGCAAGTTAGCTATCACCCCATCGAACTAAACGAGAAAATTGATGACAATTCTGATATTAATAATGTTTCTTATCAAATCTTTTATAACGAGCAACTTTATCAGCAAAATAGCGAGTATAGTGCCTTTGGCTCTGGCTATGTTGAATTAATAGATTTAGATAATAATGGCATCGATGAGATTATCGTCTCCACCTATAGCGGCGGCGCTCATTGCTGCACATCTTTGGTAATTTATACTTGGCAAAAAGATAAATTTATTAGAGAAGAAACGGGTTTTTTAGATGGTAGTGGTGGTTCCTTTGAAGATTTAGATGGAGATAATAATTATGAATTTGTCACCGTTGATAATGCTTTTTTGTATGCTTTTAGTTCCTACGCCGCCTCTTTTCCTCCCTCCAAAATTTATACTTTTCAACAGGGTAAATTAGCGGATGTCACCAGAAAATATCCCCAAGAATTAAGAAAAACTTTAGCAGCAATGTTGAAAGCCTTTCAGTTAGCTAAAAAAGAAAAAGCCGAAGTTAATGGCATTTTGGCCGGTTATGTGGCACAGAAAATTCTACTAGGAGAATACGAAGAAGCTTGGCAATTTCTTCTCGCTAATTACGATAAAAACTCCGATTGGGGTCTCGATATCCATGGCCAAAGTATAGCGATCGGCAAATATCCAGACTTTCCCACTGCCCTAAGAGCTTTTCTCCTGAAAAATGGCTACTTAACCCGAACTGGGGTTAAGTAGAAGCGATAAAATTCCCTGTTCAAGGAGGATTTTTTCGGCTGATGGCAGTAAGCAATCAAACCAGAGAGGAGATTAAGGCAAAAATTAACAGGGCTACGGTGGCGGGAATGTTCAACGGAACGAGCGAGCGGCTGTTAATAGCCTTGAACTCAATCAACCACCACCACAACCACCACAACCGCCACAACCGCCACCACCGCCATCACTGCCGCCACCACCGCCATCACTGCCGCCACCGCCATCACTGCCGCCACTGCCGGCAGTGATGCCGCCACTGCCGGCATCACTGCCGCTACCACTGCCGCTACTAGCAGCGGCTATGGGAGTCAGCATTTGATACAGGTCTGCTAAAGCCATATCCGCCATCAGAACTGTTGCTCCAAACAACGCCACCGCAAGTACCAGTTCAGAATCGCTG
Source organism: Microcystis sp. LE19-84.1B (assembly GCF_027531875.1). Lineage (NCBI taxonomy): Bacteria > Bacillati > Cyanobacteriota > Cyanophyceae > Chroococcales > Microcystaceae > Microcystis > Microcystis sp. LE19-84.1B. The sequence continues at coordinate 6,322 of NZ_JAPZSR010000327.1, forward strand.
CTATTGGCTGTTTTTAAATGTTGTAAGCGATTTGTTAAATCATTAAAAATGATCTCTCCATAACGGCTGCGCTGACGCTGTGGTTTGACAAAAAACCTTGCTCCCAAAACTAGAAGCCCAAATATACAGATGAGAAGTAAACCAACTGGCTTATCGCGAGAAATTCCCACCGCCATTTTGCACAAGCCTATTCCTAGAAGAATAACCACAATCAATGATGGATAAATTTGCGCTTTCAATGCTTGGGCATCGCTCAGAAACAAACCAAGCTGTTCTAGGCGGGAACGAATGCTATCTTTCATTCCTTGAGACTTCTGGAAAACCTGTTTAATTGCCCCATCAGTGGCCAAAATATCTTGGGCGACCGCCTTTTCTACAGGATCGGCAATAGCATCGATCTTTCCTGTCACCACCAGTTTGCCTTCTTTTAATACCTCCACATAGCCTTGTTTTATCAAACTGGTGATTGCGGCCATAATCAGGCGATGATTGCCCCCCGCCAAGAAAGCTATCTCGTAAGTATTTAAATCAGGTTGCTGCTTTGTATTAGTGCTAACTAGGCACAGGGAAAAACGTAGCCAGGCTGCCAAAGCGATTCCCATCACTCCTAGGGAAATATAGAAGGTTAAAAATTCCGGACCTGTAAAATTCATTGGGTTAGGAATTTGGGAGATTATCTGACAGCCAGTTATCATCAGTGAAAGGAAGGCTAAAAAGGTAAAGATGCCTATTTTTCGCAGTTGTGGTTTGACGGAGACTGGGAAATTAGGTTTTGACAAAACCCAGCTTTGTTGAGTATTGATCCGGATAAAATGCAAATCTCGCCCGAATCGGTCTTTGGGTTTAGGCCAAATATCTATTGGAGGAATATGTCCAAAAAACTGTTCGTAACTTTCTAGCGTCTTGCTATACCAACTGCCAAATTTTAATTGCTCGGATGAACCCCCACGAGTCGGCTCGTGATGTAATGTGGTTTGCAAAATTTTGGGACAGAACTCTTGCCAGTACAATCGCGTATAGGTCAGATGTAAATGCCAAACTTGATCGATTTGGTCGGATGGCGTGACTGGATGTCCTGCTGCAACGGCTAGAAATATAAACTTTTTGTATTCCTCGATCACTCTCTGAGTATAGCCCAATGACCAGCCGTTATCTCTTGCTAATCGTTGGCTGAAAGATAATTGACTATCTGGCCGATCCAAGGCAAATGCCTGAATTCTTTTGTATAGCTCTGTCTGTTGAAAGTTCATCGTTCCTAATTGGCTATCCATAAACTGGGCCTCCCGAGAAAAACTGTTTCTAGTCGTTTATTTAGGCCGAAGAGGCTTAACTGTGCGTGCAGTTTAAATTTCTTTACAAAAAGCTGGATGCCAACTATCCCTCTTTCATCTGGGCAATAAGTCTCGGAAACCCCAAAGAAAGTTGAGGAAAGTGACAGAACCGGTTAGGTGAAGATAAAATACCAGTGGTCGCTTTAATATCACCTAAATAGTCGGTTTTTTGTGTCTTTCCCCCGACTATTGGCTGCTACCACTGGTTTGCTGTTGTTTGTTGTTGTAATCCGAGGAAATATAGTTCTTGCGTTCCCAAGCGCCTGAACTGCATTTGTCTCTCTAGTAACAATTGTAACAGACAATACCCTTTTTGTGTAAAAAAAAGTAAACAATTTGGTAAAAAATTATTTTTTGCGGTAATCTTCAACCCTCTGAGGACAGCCCCAGATTACCGTTTCCTGTTTGTAAACCACCATACCGGGCTTGGCGCCCTTGGGTTTATAGACGTATTTGGGACGGGTATAGACGACGGGAACCTGTTCACTATGGCGAGCGCGGCTATAATAAGCGGCGTAATCGGCGGCAAATTGCAGATCGGCGGCTTCTGGAACTGTACCGGGGGTTAAACGGAGTAAAACGTGACTACCGGCGATTTCTTGACTATGAAACCAGATATCGTAATCGCTGGCACTACGAAAAGTTAGCCGATCATTTTGACGGTTATTTCTGCCAATCCATAATTCGACTCCAGAGGGAGTAGTAAAGCGCATGGGTTCGGATTCTTTATTATTCGTCCGATTACGCTGGTAATTGCTTTCTAGATACTTCTGTTGAATTAATTCTTCTTGTATCTCGTCTAATGCCTCTAAATCTTCGCTGCTGCTATAATTTTCTAGTTGACTTAAACTCGATCGCACTTGTTCGAGATAATTAATTTCACTAACCACTTCCTCTAATAAAGGTTCCACCGCTAACCGCGCTCTTTTTAATTTCTGATGTTGTTTATAAAAATATTGGGCATTCTGTACGGGATTTCTTTCGGGATCAAGAGGAATAATTACAGGGGTTCCTGTCTCGAAATCTGCCAAAGTAATGCTAGTCATTCCCTGCGGTATTTGCTGCAGATTGGCCATTAATAAATCCCCTTGCTCTTTATAGCGATCAGCATGAGCAGATTCTGCTAGTCTTGTTTGAAATCCCGCCGCTTTAGTTTGCAGTTTAGTCAGTAAAGAGGTAATTTTTTGGTTTAATTTTTGCTGTAGTTGTCGAAAGCTTTCTTGATTAATTTGCTCGCTATAATAACGGTTTAATAATTCTTGAACATTTTTAGCCGCTGCCAGCATCTCCCCACCGATAACTGTATAACCTTCTCTCGTCCATCCCGGTTGAAAGGTTTTATTTTCAAGGATTTTTAACCATTCTTGCCAAGCTGAAAAGAGCTTTTCCCAATCAGTATTATCTAACTGATCCGTGTTTAATTTCGGGTTAATTTTGGCTTTTTGTAACAGCGATCGAGCGATGACGGGACTAACCCCACGATAGGTACTAAATAACTGTTTTTCGATAGTTTTAGGGATTAAACTAACTCTGGCTTGCCAACTGCTCAAGGATTCTTCTAAACTGGGGTCTGTTGCCAATAAAACGGGTGGTAGTTGATAGATTTGTCCCGTTTGTACGGTGCGAACACTAGACTGGGTGGCATTGACTTGATGGGCAACGGTGACAATTTGATTGTCAGCCGTAGTTAAAATGACATTGCTATATTTGCCCATAATTTCTATATACAAATGCCACAGGGCCGGATCATCGGGACGTTGGGCAAATTGCAGATCGATGACTCTTTCCCACGGGGCAACAAATGCTAATTTTGTCAGCGCAAAACCATTGAGTTGATGACGCAATTGATCGCTGAAAGTGAAGGTATCGGGGACTTTTGGCGGTGGATCACCAATATGCAGCCGCGCCCCTTGGGGATGCCAAGAAATAATTAACCATCCCTTGCGATCGAAGGTTCGTAAATAGAGGGCGATGGTTTGGCGATCAATTTGATACACTTGTTCTAGTCTGGCGGGTAGCCAAGTGGCGGCAATTTCGGCACAGGTGGCACTGAGGGTGGTAAAGTCTAGGGATTGCATTTTCAGGATTCAGGAGATCTTCTCGATGCCAAAGTTGGCACCGCCAAGCATGAAAATATCATAGCTTCCCACTAAGGCTAAGACAAAAAAGTTGTTTCCTCAATTAAAAACAGATTTGGTGTCAGAATCTATCGGTGGAGGTATCCCAGTCTTAGCCGAAAAGCTGAGGAGTGCCTTTTCTGAGTTTTCTCTAGATGGGTATTAGCAACCGCACAAGCGTCCATCTTCCATGTGAACAATGCGATCAGCAATATCTAAAATCCGATTATCGTGGGTAACGAGTACAATAGTACGGCGCTGTTCTTTGGCTAAACGTTGCATCAAATTCACCACGTCTCGTCCCGTTTTACTATCGAGGGCGGCTGTTGGTTCATCGGCTAAAACTAATGGGGGATTACCGGCCAAAGCTCGCGCGATCGCTACCCTTTGTTTTTGTCCCCCAGATAAGCTATCTGGATAATAGTCGATCCGATGTCCTAAGCCGACTTTTTCTAATATCAAAGCAGCGCGTTCTTCTGTTTCCCGCCCGCCGAGATGTTCCTGAAGCTCGATCGACATTTGTACATTCTGTCTTGCGGTTAGAAAGGGTAACAAATTATGGGCTTGAAAAATATAACCAATTTGACGGCGGGTTTGGACTAATTGTTCTTCACTAGCCCCCCGTAATTCTTTTTCAAAATGCTGTAAGCTTCCTTCTTGAACAGAGCGTAGGCCACCGATTAAGGATAGTAAGGTTGTTTTTCCGGAACCAGAGGGGCCAGTTAAAATAACGATCTCTCCCTCTGTGATTTTTAAGTTGATCTGAAAAAGAACTTGTTTTTTCAGCGTTCCTTGACCGAAATAGTGATTGAGGTTTTGAATATCAATAACTTCCATAGACAGCCTCTTTCCTTGGGATGAGGTATAGATATTTGTTTCTTTTTTCTAAAAAATATCGGCTGGATCGGCATCTTGCAATTTTTTAACAGCAGTGGCTCCCGAAACGAAGGCCATGACTAAGGTTAAGATAAAGACAAAAACCGCTCGATCAAGCGACATATTGACAGGTAATAAGGTGGCATTTTTAGTAAACTCATATTGAATATTAGAGATCAAAAAACCCGGAATATATCCGAGAATGGCAATTAAAAAAGCCTGTTGTAAAACCATTGATAAGAGATAGCTATGACGATAACCCATCGCTTTTAGGGTGGCGTATTCTGAAAGATGTTCCGAAACATTTGTATAGAGAATTTGATAGACAACGACAATTCCAACAATAATTCCCAGGATAACACCTAAATTAAAAATGAAGCCAATCGCCGTACTGCTTTGCCAATAATTCTTCTCAAATTGAATCAACTGTTGCTTTGATAAAACTTTAATATCACGAGGTAAATATGCTTGAATATCTTCGATAAATTTATTGATATTAGTTCCTGGCTTTAGGCGAATTAAGCCAATATTAATAAATCCATAAGAACGGTTGCTAAAAATTCTTAAAAAATTCAAATGGCTCATGATTAAATTCCCATCTGAACCAAAAGAAGTTCCCAGTTTAAATAAGCCAGCGACTTCTATTTTGCGGTTGTTACCCTTATTGCTAACCTCGGTAATAACTGAGCCATTTTTTTCAAAATCAGCAACAATAGGACCAAATTCAGAGCGAGAATCTTGATCGAATAAAACTTGATCGGGAAGTTTTAATAGCTCCATATTTTCCGCGAGACCGGGTAAATCAAATGCCAAATTTCTGAGATCGAACCCGATCACGAATATATTACGCCAATAATTACGAGTTTCAGGGTTTTTCCACTGAGCAAAATCTAAATAAATCGGACTGACAAAATCTACTTCTTCAAAAGCCAAGGTTTGAAGTAATCGCCGTTGAGAAAAACTTTCCATACCAATCAGTGAAGTAGTACGAGGACTAATTAAAAAACAGTCCCCTTGTAGAGCTTCGTGAAGCCGAACAGCACTATCAAACAAAGCATCCCGAATCCCTAATTGCATAAAGACAATTACAACCGCAAAAATAACCCCCGATAGAGCCACCAGTAACCTAGTTTTTTGGTAGCGTAATTGCAACCAAGCTGTCGGTAACTTCCCGTGGAATATTTTCATCTTTTGCTCCTCCTAAAGATTCTAGATTGCTCGCCGCTGACTTGTTGACAAATACTATTCCTTATTTAAGACTTTGACCTAAGATTATTTCAAGGCTAAAAGTTTTTCTAGATAAGAAATTTAACTAAATAGGTATTCATTTCATATATAGAACTATTTAGTTAGCGCACAACCTAAAAGCAGGCTGTGATTGGGTTGTAATTTTTCGATAGATATTTTAAAGATTAGTTTTGTTCGTATCGATCACCACATTGACTTGTAAATTAGTCAAGTTAGCCACTTTCTTACTAGAAGATGGGTCGAGACGAATTTTGACTTCTACCACTCGCGCATCTGCATCAGCAACTGGATCGGTACCTAAGACATCTTTTTTGCCAATTTGTAAGCCAATTTCAGCGACGGTTCCCCTTAGTTCCCCAATCAATCCATCGGTTGTAATTTTTGCCCGTTGTCCTAGTTTAACCCGACTCACATCTGTTTCATAAACTTCGCTAGTGACGTACATTTGACTGGTTTGACCGAGATCGAGGATGCCTTTATCACCAATTAATTCACCGGGCCAAGTATAAATTTTGAGAATTTGTCCCGCTTTAGGAGCCTTAACAAAAGCTAAATCTAAATCAGCTTTGGCTTTTTGGACAGCACTTTGAGCAGCGATTAATTGCGCTTCGGCAACTTCAACATCTACGGGACGGACTTCCGCAACCGCATCTAAGGTCGCTTGATTTTCTTTGATTTTCTGATCTAGAGTTGCTACCGTGCGCTGAAGATTAGCTTCAGCTTCATCAATTTTTGCGCTTAGAGTGGTGACAATTCGATTTAAATTAGCGTTGGCTTCTCGCAGACTTTCTTGGCCAGTTTGAGCTATCAGACAGAAGCGATCGCGTTCTTGATCTGAAACCGCACCTTCTTGGTATAAAGTATTATAACGCTGACAATCTTTTTGTGCATTGTGAAACTCAGCTTTAAGTCGCTCAATAGTGGCGTATTGAGCCATTTTTTCCCCTTGTAATTGAGCCGTTAAACTGGCAATAGTAGCTTTTTGGGTAGTAATCTGTCCTTCTAATTCGGAGCGGGTACCTTGAAATCGCGCATTTTGGGCAATAATATCCCCCTGTTTTGCACCAGCTTTCACCTGAGCTAAAAGAGACTGAGCAATGCGAACTTGGTCTTGTGCTTGTTTCAGTGCTGCTTGGAGTCTATCCCGACTGTCGAGGATAGCCAAAACTTGTCCAACTTCAACCTGGTCTCCCTGTTTTACCAACAGTTTATCAAGGCGAGACCCTTCCATAAAGGCAGGAGCAGAAATTTTGATTGCTTCTCCTGCTGGTTCTACATAACCTAAAGCGGCTACGGCCTTCAGTTTTCTCGGAGTAGTGGCAGCGACAGTTGGGGATGTTGTTTTTAAAGATTGATAGCGCCAAATTGAATAGGTCGCTACAGCGCCAGTTGCCATAGTCCCGATGGTGAGACAGGTAATAAGTAGCCAATTATTGGGTTTGACAAAGAGTTGAGATTTCATAAGAAGCTTTGCTTTATTCCTTGTATCTTGTTTAATTGAGGTCTCTTCTTCTCGGTCGAGTTATTCGTTCCAAGATTTGCACCGTTATACTGCGTGGCATTAAGCGAGGAACACTGTTAGCAAGCCAGTAATTTTTCAATCCTGGAATGACATAATTGCGCCAGGCTTCGAGAGCTTTGAGAGCAACTGCTACCACGCGCTGGGGAGAGGTAGCACTGCCATCATCAAAGATCTTAACTAAAGACCGTGTTGCTGTCGGTCCAGGACAGAGTGCTAAAACCCTTAGTCCTCGATGGCGATACTCAGCCCAAAGCGCTTCACTAAAGGAGAGGACGAACGCCTTACTCGCTCCATAAACGGCCATGTAAGGCATGGGCTGAAAGGCTCCACTAGAGGATAAATTGATTACCGCTCCTTCCCCTTTAGCCAGCATTCCTGGGATAAACTTATGGGTTAAATCAACTAAAGCCACCACATTAACCATCACTTGTGCGTGATCTTGCTCAAGGGGAATTTGCTCGAAGGGCGCATAGTTAAGAAAACCGGCATTATTAACAAGTAAATCTACGGTAAGTGCCATTTCTTCGACAGTGCTGAAAACTTCCTGAGCAGCATTTTCAAGACTTAGATCAACAACAATTACTTCAGTGCGGACACCGTAAACTTGATAAAGATCGGTTGCTATTGTGCGTAGTTTTTCTTCAGTTCGTGCTACCAAAATGATATTCATGCCACGCTTAGCAAGCTCGCGGGCGAATATCTCGCCAATCCCAGATGATGCTCCCGTGATTAATGCTGTTTTGCCGCGATAATTGAACATAAACTTTTGCCTTGCAATAAAAAGTTGAACGCCGCTGCTTAGACTGCGAAATTATTACTAACAAAAATGTTATTGTTAGTCAAATCAAGTCCAGATGATAGTTTAGCAATCTGAATTTGAGCGATTCCGCCTACACCATCGACATCAAAGAATAAAGTGCCGTTAGCTCGGTTATAGATAAATCTATCATTAGAATCAACTGCTGCTGTACCAATGACAAATTGCTCAGGCATCAGCAAAGCATCTGCTATGAGGTCGTCAGCGAAACCCGCAGCAGAGATGATTATAATATCATTAATAACCGAAAAATCTGTAATAGTGTCAATGCCATCTTGGGGACTACTGAAAACAAATTGATCGGCACCAGCACCGCCCGTAAGAGTATCTCCACCTAAGCCACCAATTAATACATCGTTGCCACTATCACCAAAGAGAGCATCATTGCCCACCTCGCCAAAAAGAATGTCGTTACCAGAACCACCAAAGAGAGCATCGTCACCATCACCGCCATTAAGTACGTCGTCGCCAACATCGCCAATAATGCCATCGTTGCCAGAACCGCCAAAGAGAGCGTCATTGCCACTACCGCCCCAGATGCCGTCGTTGCCATCACCTCCTGTTACCTGATCGTCGCCAGAACCGCCAATAATCCCGTCGTTGCCAGCACCTCCACTTAAAGTATCATTGCCAGCATCACCGTTGAGAATGTCGTTGTCATCGCCGCCATTGAGAGCGTCATCACCATTACCACCAAGGAGAATATCACGGCCATCGCCCCCAAGTAGATCATCGTTGCCATCGCCGCCACCTAGATAGTCATTACCACCACCGCCGAACAGCAAATCGTTACCGCCGCCCCCAAGTAAGGCATCGTTGCCATCGCCAGTAACCAAAGTGTCGTTGCCAAGTCCACTATCAAGATAGTCGTTGCCACCGTTGCCATATAAAATATCATCGTCATTGCTGCCGAATAAAAGATCGTTGCCAGTGGTGCCGATAAAAGTAGCCATGTCATTTTCTCCTTTGCGATTAAAAGCTTTTTATTTCAAGTTACTGAAAGTTTTTGCCGAGTCTTTGTAAACAACTAACCCCGAAGAGTCCGAGTCCTAATAGTAAACAAGACAGGGTATTAGAAGGCTCAGGAATTGGCGTTAGGGAAAGAGTCACCGCCCGATTGTTAGCATCAGGAACAATGCGAGCTACTTCGACTTCATCCCCTGTCCAAAACACTCCATCAGGTCCAGGAGTAAATAAAGGGGTAATGGCGGAACTGAAGAATTCTAGCTGACTCCCGGCTCCTTCTGGAGGAAACCCAGTTAAGGGTGAGGAGAGATTGAGGGTTACGGGGTCTCTGGTGCGAACTGTTCCTTCCGGCGTTCCTTGGATTTCTAAAAAGAATTTCAAGAAACTATCCCCTAAAGAGGAATTATCGCTTCTTTGGCTGATAGCTCCTGCCGAATAGAGGGAAACATAGGGTAAAGTTGACCCTGAAGGAGTCGGGGCTAAATCCGGCACTCCATCCCCAGCTAAGGCAGTAATCAGGGGGACAAAAGGAGTAGAACCTGAAGCGATATTGTGGAAGACTTCCAGTTGAACTACGTCGGCAATACCATCAACACTGCCTACATTACCCAGTAAAGGATCGCCAATAATGGCATCAACGGGATTTCCTAATAAAATCTGGGTGTTTCCCTGAAGAATTGCGGTAAAATCTGGTAAATTATTCGGACTAAAGCCAAAGTTAGCACTAACGATAACTGTGTTAGCAAAATCGTAGATCTGGCTCGAACAATTAGAAATCCAATTGTTCCCTGAACCACAGTTTAAAGAAGAGGCATTGGCGGGAGTGATTGCTCCTGGGAATAGGGAAACTGTTAAGCTTATAATGCTTGGAACAAGTGGCAGTATTTTAATTTTAGAGTTTTTCATTTGTCTTCTCCTTGAGGTTAGTCTGTTGTAAGATTTTCCTGATTGCATCAACAACTAATTCAGGTTGATCAATATGAATATTATGACCACTGCTGTGAGCGATTTGTAAGCTTCCCGAAGTCGAAAGCTCGGAGGTTTCTGCCTGTAATTGCCGCCAGATAGACTCAGACACTTCTACATTTTGCCCGGAAAACATATTCAGTCCGTGAGAAATTACGACTAAGGGTAAGTGAGAGGGAAAGGAAGTTTTACTGACCAATGCAGCATCTTTTTTCATTAATGCGCTTTCGGCTAAGGCAGTATTAAAGCTTTGGGGTAGGAACTTTGCTAAAACAACAGATTGTACAGACGGGGGCAATTTTTGGACAAATTCGGGAGCGACATCACTGCCTTTGAGTTGCAGCAGGAGGCGCAAGATTCCCAGGCGAGAAATGATGGATAAACTGCGAAACATTTGCCGCGTTGCTGCCATATTTTTCCTAAATTCATTCCCCAGACGGCTATAGACATTTGCCGGTACTGCATCCACTAAAACCACTCCCACTACTTCTGAAGGATACTGGCTGGCAAACAGGCGCATATTCAACCCTCCCAAGGAATGACCCACCAGTAAATAAGGCCCGGCTATTCCCCCTTTTGTTAGTAGAGTGTGTAGTTCTTGAACCATAATCAGGCTGGTGCGAGGATGGGGACTGGGTTCACTCCAGCCGTAGCCAGCGCGGTCGTAAACACAGACAGAGGTGAACTTTGCCACTTCCGATTGAACCCAATGCCAGAGGGGAGATATTCCCCCTAGTCCATAATCCATCACCACAGTGGGACTACCTTGACTTTTACAGTGGAGATGCAAGCGATAACCCCCTACATCTATCAATTGACCAGGTGGTGGATACTTACTTAGGTCTTTCACTGTAGAAATTTGCTGGTAAACCATTCCTAAAAGTACCAGTAGCGCCACCAAAGTAATAAGTATTCCGCCGAGTAGCCAAAATTTCATCTTTCTTCCTCATCGTCCATTAGTTACCTGATAAAATTCTCTACTAAGCACCGATCTTTAGCACTGGTTTACTATCGGTTAAGGTGAGATAGACACAGCATTTTTTGTCTAAGTCAGAGAGCCAACAGTAAATTGGAATTCCAGGACAACTAGCATTTTCAGGCGGAATGTCTGGCTCAACAAGAGTTGGTAAATCAGAAAACTTGAGCAGGGTTCTCGGCTTCCCCAAATTAAGTGGAGCAACAGCGGCTGCCATGATAAATATTGAGCCAATTTCACTCAGTCCTCTACCTTCCAAGTCAACTGAGTTCCCCTGCACGAGTGCATTGAATTCTGATTCGGAAAGATTCAAGCCAATGCGGTTAATTCCCCGGCGCAATTCATTAGGCTCTAAGATGAATTGGGATGAGACAAAGGTGGCTAATTCCATGATAATTACCTCAACTAAGAGCAGGACTTTTACGGGTGAACAGCCATCATTAGTCTCAAATTAAGGAAAAATGATGATTTTTTGATTGTCATAGCGAGGGGAGGGATTGACAAAAATGCCATCTCGCCATGACAGATTATAGTTTGGCTTTGCTTAAGTTGACGCCAGTGACAGCTATTCGCTCCTACTAAGCAGGAAAAGACTCAATTTTTACTCTTTCACTGATCACATTTTGAACAACAGAAGGTGATTTCTTCTGCGGTTGATAATGATAGTTTTTGAATTCCTCACGCATCTTCTCAATTTGGCTGTTGTCAGCTATTCCTCGGGTTTTGCGCTTATAAATTACTTCGGCGATTGTGGCTTGAATCGATAGCTTCAACATCCGACCAAAGTAATACCAATGTTTAGGATTTAACCAACCGGCGATGCCAAAAGCTTTCCATTGAAAGAGAGCATACCAAATAGCAATGTAGAAGTAAGCGGCTTTCATGCTGGCAAAAACATTACAGCGCCGAGGCTCGAATTTAGTATTTTCCAAGAAATCGTCGAAGTGTTTTAAGGTTCCATAACCGCCCAGCAATTGATCGGCCCGATAGGCATCCATTAAACCAATATTAGCACCCTGTGACACTAATTGATGAAATTCCTGACATAAATCAGCGAAAATTCCATTAACATTGCCATCGGCAATTTTCACATAGCGGGGGATAAAATTTAAGTCCAGATGCCATTTACCAATATAGGTGGGAACATGGACACCAAACCACCACATATACTCGAAATAAATCCGCCAACTCATAACACTAGCATGACCGAGTTGATAGGCATGATCTCGGTAGAGACAGTTGACAGTACGAGCATAAGCTAGGTTGAAATCATTGTAAGCGGATCGTTTTTGTTCTGCTGCTGCTTCCTCAGCCAATTTAGCACGGATAATTTCTGTAACACTTTCTACCTCAAAAGCGATCATTGTCGTTCCATAGGAATAAAAAGCATCAAAAATATGGGCAGCATCCCCAATAATGTACCAGTTATCAGGAGAAAAAAGAACTTTGCTTTTGTGGGCAATTTTCGGCCAGTAATGAAAATCAACTACTTCACCACTTTCAATCAATTGAGAGAGAATAGTATGATTGCTCTTGAGAAAATTGGAAAATTTGTCAAGGTTATTTATGCTATGAGCAGGAATAACCTCGTGATGGTGAATAATGCCAATAGATAGTTCCATCGAGTGCTTATCAATGGGAATCATCCACAACCAATGACCCTGGCCAAAATAGTGATTGGTGGCATAATAATGGCTCGTAGATGCACCTTCGGGATGATAGCCACTGTGGAAAATCGTGCGGTCGATATTTTTCACCCGCAGCCACGCTGAACCATTATTAAGTCCCAGGAGATTCTCTGGACCAGAAAGCACATTATCAGTTTTGCGTCCAATAATGAAATTCTTGCCTGCGGCATCGATGACGTGCTTGGCTTGAAGGGTAATATTTTCCTCGCCAACTTTAGCGTAAACTGTTTTTAGCTCATCCCCTGAAGTAAGAGCGACATCTTTGACCCGTCCCTCGTAAAAATCGGCTCCCATCTGACAATTCATCGCCAGTAAATCTTGCTCAAATTTAGCCCGTTGTAGGTGAAAAGACCCCACTGGAGTTTGACGGTTGGCCCAGACATGATAATAATCATCAAGGGTTTCTGTTTTTGCCGGATCTTTTGGCCAGTGGAAATTGAGACCAGATTTGGGGGGGTGGTTTTCAATTAAATAATCATGTAGTCCTAATTCTTTGCAGAGAAACAAAGCGGCAACTTCGATTAAAGACTCACCGATTTTTAAATCTTTGTCTGTGCGTTCAACGGGACGGGGATCGATTAGCGCCACCCGAATATTAGGGATGTTGAGCATGAGATGTCGTGCTTGGCACAGTCCAGCAAAGCCTGCTCCCATAATGACAACATCGTATTCTCGGGATTGAGTAATGGTAGAATTCATGGTTAACTCCTTGATAGTTGATGAGATGATTGACACTCACAGATGATTGAGAGAAGGGCGTTGAATTTGATGCAAGTCAAAATCCTTAAGAATTGGTGGCTTCTGCCAGCCAAGGCTGGAGTTTTGGTTGATATTGATAAGTTTTAAACTCTTGACGCATCGCTTCAATTTCGCTGTTGGCGGGCAGTCCTTTGGTTTTGAACTTATAAATTAACTCGCCGATAGTTGCTTGTCCTGACAACCCTAACAGGCGCAAGAAATGGTAAATATGGTGGGGATGGAGACAACCTTGGATACCAAATCCTTTCCATTGAAAGAGTGCATACCAGAGGGCGGCATAAAAACAGGTAGCTTTTAAACCAGCAAAGACATTACACCGCCGCGGTTCAAACTTGGTATTTTCCAGGAAGTCATCAAAGTGTTTGAGAGTGTGATAACCCTTGAAAAGTTGATCGCCCCGGTAACAATCCATCAAGCCAATATTGACATCCTTGTCTGCTAGTTCGGTAAATTGTTCATTTAAATCAGCAAACAGTCCATCAATATTGCTGTTTAGAGTTTTGAGAAAGATGGGAATATAGGTGAGGTCCAAATGCCATTTACCTACATACATGGGAACTTGCACCCCAAACCACCACATATACTCAAAGTAAATGCGCCAACTCATCACGCTGGCTTGTCCTAACTGTTTGGTGTGTCCCCGATAGAGACAGTTGACACTACGGGAGTAGGCTAAGTTAAACTCATTGTAAGCAGCCCGTTTTTGTTCCGCCGATTCTTCCCCTGCCAGTTTGGCCCGCACAATCTCCGTTATCCCTTCAATGGCTAAAGCAATCGTGGTGGTTCCGTAGGAATAGAAAGCATCGAAGATGTAAGCAGCGTCGCCAAGGACATACCAATTGTCGGGAGAAAATAGGGTTTTGCTTGTGTGAGAAATCCTCGGCCAATAGTGGAAATCTACTGCTTCTCCACTGTCAATAATATTGGCAAGAATTTGATGGTTATTTCGCAGGAAATCATGGAATTTTTCCCGGCTGTTTACCTGAGTAGAATTAATCACATCATGGTGATGAATCACGCCAATAGATAATTCCATTGTTTGGGTGTCAATCGGAATCATCCACAGCCAATGTCCTTCGCCAAAATAGTGATTAGTCGAGTAATAATGGCTGGTTGATGCATTAAGAGGATCGTAGCCACTGTGGAAGATAGTCCGATCTACATTTTTGACTCGCACCCAGGCAGAGCCCGTGTTTAATCCCATTAAGTTTTCTGGACCAAATAGGAGGTTGTCAGTCTTACGCCCGATGATGAATTTGCGTCCTGCTGCATCGATAACGTGCTTGGCTTGCAGTTCCATTCTTTCATCGCCTACCTTGATTTTAACTGTTTTAATGGCATCGCCAGGAGTTAAATCAACATCAACAACTTGCCCATTATAGAAGTTGATTCCCATGGCTTTATCCATTTTTAGCAAGTCTTGTTCAAACTTGGAGCGGTTGATTTGAAAAGAGGGAATGGGAACTTGTCGGTTCGAACCAGCATGATAGTAGTCGTCGATTGTTTCAGTTTTTGCTGGATTTTTGGGCCAGTGAAAGTTAAGCCCTTGTTTGGGAGCATGATTTTCAATTAGGTAATCATGTAGTCCCAATTCTTTGGCAAGAAAAAGAGCGGCAATTTCAATGGTGGACTCGCCAATTTTTAAGTCCTTATCTGTGCGTTGTTCGGGACGAGGATCCACTAGAGCAACTTTGATATTGGGAATCTTGAGCATCAGGTGTCGCGCTTGACATAAGCCAGCAAAACCAGCACCCATAATGACTACATCATACTCTTTGTTTTGAGTTGTTTGCATTGATTTACTCCTGAATTAATCGAGGTTAGTTTTGGTAAATTTTTTGAATTTGAGAGAAGGAAAAACTAGGGGATTTGAACCAATTTTTAAGAAAGTTCAGCACTCCAGGGCTGTAATTTGCCTTGATAGCGATATTCTTTGAATTCTTGGCGCATTTCCTCGATTTCACTATTATCTGGCAGACTGCGAGTCAAGAAGTTATGCCGCATTTCTCCCAGGGCTGATAATCCACTTTGGGCTAACAAATAGCTAAAATTAGCTAAATTGCGTGGTTTCAACAGGCCGCGCCAGCCAAAACCTTTCCACTGGAACATTGCATACCAAATTGCCACATAGAAAAAGGTATTTTTCATGCTGGTGAAAATGTTGCAGCGTTGGGGTTCAAGCTTGCTATTTTCTAGGAAGTCTTCAAAGTGTTTGAAGGTATAGTAACTGCCGATTAGTTGATCGGCTCGAATCGCATCCATCAAACCCATATTAACTCCGCGCTCTACTAATTGGTTACAGTCTTGATAGACATCCACGAATAAGCCATTGAGAAAAGTGCGGAAAGGTCCAGTAAACTGTTTCAGGAAAGCTGGATCTAAATGCCATTTACCTATGTACATGGGGACTAAGATACCAAACCACCACATATACTCAAAGTAAATCCGCCAACTCATGATACTGGCATGACCTAATTGTTTTTGATGTTCCTGCATGAAAGTGTTGACGCTATCAGTAAAAGCCAAATTGAAGTCATTGTAAACAGCCCGTTTTTCTTCAGCATTGGCCTCGTTTGCCAATTTGGCGCGGACAATTTCGGTAATGCTTTCAACGGCGATGGCAATCATCGTTGTTCCCAGGGAATAAAAAGCATCAAAAATACAGGCTGCATCTCCGACAACATACCAGTTATCAGGCGAAAACATCACTTTACTTTTGTGGGCAACTCGCGGCAAATAATGGAAGTCAACCAATTCACTACTTTGCAATAATTTATAGAGAACTGTATGGTTGGCTTTCAAGAAAGCAGTAAACTTTTCTTGGGTGTTTATGGTGGCTGAGGGAATGACATCATGGTGGTGAATGACTCCCAGAGAAAGTTCTTTACTATCTCGATCAATGGGAATCATCCACAGCCAATGACCAGGGCCAAAGTAATGGTTGGTAGCGTAGTAATGACTGACAGTGGTTCCTGCTGGATGATAACCACTATGGAAAATGGTCCGATCTACATCTTTAATCCTTACCCAAGCGGAGCCATTATTAACTCCTAAAAGTTGGTCTGAACCAAAAATGAGATTGTCGGTTTTTTTGCCGATAATAAATCGGCGACCAGCCGCATCAACAATGTGCTTGGCTGTTATTTCTATGGTTGTATCCTCTAATTTGACTGTGACGGTTTTGAGTTGATCGCCTTCGGTTAAATCTACATCGACAACTCTTCCGTTGTAGAAGATTGCTCCCATTTCCTTATTCATTTTGAGCAAGTCCCGTTCAAACTTTGCTCGGTTGATCTGAAAAGTCGGAATCGGGGGTTGACGATTGATCCAGACGTGATAATAATCGTCAATTGAATCAGTTTCAGCCGGATTTTTCGGCCAGTGGAAGTTCAGTCCCGCTTTGGGAGGATGATTTTCAATCATGTAATCATGCAGTCCCAACTCTTTACAGATGAGTAGGGCGGCTATTTCAACTGTAGATTCGCCAATTTTGAGATCTGTATCGGGTCGATTTTCGGGACGAGGATCGATCAGCGCCACCCGAATATTAGGGATGTTGAGCATCAGGTGTCGCGCTTGACATAAGCCAGCAAAGCCAGCCCCCATAATGACCACATCGTAGTGCAAAGCTTGAGTCGTGTTCATTGATCAATTTCTCCTGATAAAGGGATGAGAATTACGGTTCTTCGTTACTAGGTCCGGTTTGATCGGGGGGCATAAATCGACTAAATCCTGATCTGACAAGAGACTTAATTGATTAGTTGGTTCTAGATCAACCACAAAGGTTTTCATCCCGTATAATCCCCGTCTATTACATAACACAAACCGAAGAACCAGAATTACGTTAAGTTAGTTCAATTAAGAGGGAGAATCCTTTAAGGTTTTCATCCCGTATAATCCCCGTCTATTACATAACACAAACCGAAGAACCAGAATTACGTTAAGTTAGTTCAATTAAGAGGGAGAATCCTCTGAGGAAAGTATGGTTCGGCTCTCCATTAACCATTTTTCGATGCGTCGCCCTTGCCACATCCAAAGTCCAGTGAAGCTTAAGAGGGGAAAGACGACAATCCCGACGGCTATCAGCATTCCTGGATGATTGCGCCAGGGGGAATAGATAAAAATACCTAAGAGAAGTGATGCCACAATGTGGATCAGTCGGAGTTGATTTCTCAATGATTTATTCGGCTTGTACATGACAAATTTTCCTGGGTAGATAGAGAAAAGTGAGAAAGCAGAATCTAGTCAGTAGGTTGGTCTGAGGATGGGTTCCCCCCCATCCTACAGATTGGGTTTTCCTAGACCATTAACAGAGCCGCTTCCCTGGTGGTCGCCCTTGCGACTAAAGACTGCTTCACCGCCTCGGGCCAAGGTGCGGCCACAGCCGTTCCATCTTCTTGACGCTCCACCCAAGCCACATCTTGTTGACCGACATGGAGTTTTTCCAAGGTGCCATCAGTCTGTTCCCGGAAGAACTCAAAGTTGAAAGATGCGCCACACTCGGATACTGAACGCACATAGAGAAGGGTGCGAACGCGGTCAAAAGGCATCGCTTCCCGTAGATAGTCCATGCGGGTATAGAGACAGACCATTTCCCCGCAAGGATTAGAAATCCGCAAATATTCAGGAGCAACTGAGTAAAGGAACAGGTCGAGAATGCGTCCTTGCCAGATGAAATAATTGCCGTAGTAAACATTACCGACCAAATTCGATTCTTCCAGAGTGGTTTGGAAGACCTCAGACCGTAATAACCGTCCATAGCGGCTTTCTTGTTGTGGAATGTCATCAATGACCGCGCCAGGCTTGAGGGAAGCAAGGCCCGCAGGTAGGGGAGCCAGAGGCAGGGTTTCTGGGTGTTTTAAATCAAGGCTGGCGGGTTTGTCAGCGGCAAAGCGAGCCAAATAGTCTTGGAGATAGGGCGGGAAAGGCATGGGAGCGGGAACTCCATAGCTAACTAACCGCACCCAAGTGGCTTTAACTTCGGCAATCGCCAGACGTTCTAGGGAATTATCGGGTAATACCTTACAAAACTCGATGTAAGTCTCAAAGGAGGAGCCGACAATATTGCCTACCCAGGCTCGCGCTTGAATCACATCATAGGAAGTGGCTTCTCCCACAACTCGCAGGCTAACGGAATTGGTAACCATGCCCCAATCTCCAGTTAGGAAGTCGGCTAACATTTGCTGGGCAATACTTTCCATCGGCAATTCCCGAATTTTGCCAATCCAGCGAAAATATTGGGCAAAGTAAACGTGACGGCTAATGCTACCACTATCTTTGAAACTGACTTGATAGCGTTGCTCATAGACTAATTGTCCTTGCGGGCCATCATGGGTGTAGCGAGAGCTATGGCTGTCAATTTTCCCCGGTGTCGCTGGGATAATCGCCGCTTCCGTTGCTTGAGGAGACTGGAAATTAGCTTCTGTGGGGACAGACCCTGGGGTGTGGGAAACCACAATCGCCACCATCCGTTCCGGTGGACGGGTTAACTTGACAGGGACAGTCAGCACTTGAGACTCACCCTCCGGGGTTGAGGTGGATAACAAGACCCCATCCCCTTGTTTCGCCACTAGAGAAAACTGCGGATCACTACCATTAAAAGCTTTGCGAACTGCTTCTGTGGCTGACCAAATCCTCATACCGGCCCGCTCTTGAGTGTCTCCTTGGCGCACTAATTGCTCCATCAGTTGACTGCGGCGATCGCTTAAGAGGGCGACCCAGTCCTCGGTGCTGCGAGGGGTAATTGCTTCGATATCACAACCTTGGGGGGTTTCAGCGACGGTGCAGAGACAATAGCGATCGCAGTGAGATAAAGAAACATTTAACCCAGACACTTGTGTCCCGCTCAATTGAGGCTTACCGGAGGGGAGAGACTCAAGCTCGAAAACAAGTTTTTGATCGGGTTTGAGTCCTAGCTTAGTTTTCAGCGCCCGTTCTACAATGGGTTTTTCCTGTTGGCGGCGCTGTTCTAAGGATTTCCCTTGCAGGTTAGGCGCATAACCAAGCGCAACGGTAGGCGGTGGAATCTCGAATCCCTGACAAGTTGTCTGTAACACTTGTCGCAAGTGTTGGCGATCACGGGTTTCGGGATTGCCTAACTCAGCAGCCGTAGGATTTTCTGGGTGTTCTTCGAGAATCCGTAGGCGATAACCGCTCAAGCGTTCAATTAAGTTCCCCTGCTCATCGGTAGCAATCACTTCACTAATATACTCCCGCTCTTCCCGCGCCAATAGGTTAACGGTGACAAGGCGGCGACCTTGATCGCTGCTGGCCGGTTTAAATCGCTCAATCTTGGCAATTTCTACGGGTAAACAGATATCTTGGGGAATGGTCAATTGTACCGATTGGAGCAAGACATCGCGAAAATAGGGATCGCCGAGGATTAAGGAGTGATTCAATCCCTGGCTAAAGCTTTGATTGGATAAATCTTCTCCAGAAAGTTGAGCGTGGGAACGGAAAACACTCTGTTTTTCACTAAGGGTGTAAATTTCACCGAGGCGTTGAAAACGTTCTCCCTGGAAGAGCAAATCCCCATAGAGATCAGTTTTGGGAGCGATTGGGAGAGGTTGGCCTAATTCGGGTTTTTCCTGAGAAGCAGAAGTCAACTCTCCGAGAATGAGATTGGCGGAAAAATGAGCCAGAGAAAAGCCGGTTTGCTCGGTATAAATGCCGACTTTAACTCGACGTTCCCCATTGCTAGTAGCTTCGGCAATTTCTGCTTCAATTTGAATGTCAACCCCAGTCTCTGGATTAACGACTATTGGTCGTCGCAGAGAAATATCTTCCAGGCGAACAATTGGGGGGGTTGAGGTTCCTGTCAGGTAAGCCACAGCTTGGGCCATGGCACATAACCCAAACACGGTGGGGAATAAATAAGAACCGCGCCAAAGGTGGTCTTTGACATAAAGATCCTTCCCTAAACTCAGATGAGTCCGCACGGTCAAGGCTACCTGTGGTTCCACATATTGGACATTTTCGATAAAGCGCAGTCCAGCGGGAGAGGGTAAGGGGGTTGGTAACCAGGTATCTAAGCCACCCAAGCGAGCAGTGATTACTACCTGTGAAGTGCTGGGTGCGTTTTGGAAAAGCTTGAGAAAGCGGCTGACTCCTTCACTCGGAGCAATGGCCTTGATCCCCATGCGCTCTAGATGTTTGACACTGCCAAGACGCGCTCCCATGCCGATTTCATCCCAAACGCTATAAGCAAGCGCAAGTACCTGAGTTTGGGGGTGTTGCCGTTGGTACTGTTGTAACAGCAAGGACAGGGATTCATTGGCAAAGGCATACCAAGCATTACCAGGCATTCCGGTAACGCCGATAATCGAACTAAAAGCGATAAAGAGCTTGGGTGGGTTAGAGGCTAAGGCCTGCAATAAGTTGTAAGCTCCCAAAAGTTTGGGTGAGACTTCTGTTTGAGCATCTTGGGGGCTAACTTGTTCGACGCGACGGGGTTGATTGAGTCCGGCTCCGTGAACTACCCCTGTAATCGGTCCTAATTCCTGGGTCACTTGGTTAACTAACTGCTCGACCTCGGTAGGATTGGCAATATTGCAGCGATAGTAAGCACCGGTGAGTCCTAGGTCCGCTAAGCGCTTGAGAGTTTGGGCAATTTCGCTGTTGCTGTCTCCGGTTTCTGGGGCTGGCGCTCGCCCCACCAAAGCCATTTTCACTCCCGTTTTTTGTCCTAAGGCCAGAGCGCATTCGGCGGTAATTCCCTTGGCTCCACCTGTCACCAGAATTACGTCTGAGGCTGACCAGGTGAGGGAACGGGGCGTATAATCAATCGGCTGCTGTAACTGGGCCCGGGGGATTAGTCTTACTTGCGTCGCATCATAGCCAACGGTTGTAATCGCCTCAGAGCCGGCTAGTTCCTCAATTACTAACTTACTGGCCTGAGTTGGTTCAATTTCTACCGCCAAATCTATTACCCGGACTCGTGTTTCTTGGCGCTCTAAATGAACACTGCGGGCAAAGGCCGCGGCTGAAGCGACTTCGGGATGGTATTCTCCCTCACCAGTGCCAAAACGTCCCCCACCAAATTGAATATAAGCTAAAGTTGCCGAGGGATTGGTGTGGCTAATCGTAGCAACGCTGCTGAGGCGAGTTACCATGGCGGCGAGGGGTAATTCCGATGGCAAGGGGGAAATATCGGGTAAAATCCCTAGATAGTGGGAGAATGAACCGATACTGGCGGGTTCTGCCGCTGCAATTTCGGCGTAGGTCTTTTGTTGGACTTGAGCGCCCAATTGCTCTAATTGCTTGGTAAGAGTTTGAGCAATCGATGTACCAGCATTAGATAGATTCCCCAGGCCTAAAACATCAGAGACAATTAAGACTTGAGCTTGTGACCAATCAGTGGCAATTGTTGATGGAGTCAGAGGTTGAGGGACATATTCAATGGCGTAGTTACGAACCCAGTTGACAAACGGGGGAGAATTGTTTTGGCTTGCTTGCGGGATTGGTGTTTTCTCTGAAGTAGCAGTTTTGACAGAGAGTTGGTTTGATACCTTCTCCAGCGCCGCAATGACATCCGCCAAAGTTCCATTCGCTAAAGCTGAGGGATCCAGTTTTCCAGTTGCTCCCACTTGTTTGACTGCTGTAGCAATTAGCTCGGCTGCTTTAATAGAGTCAAGGTTTAAATCATCAAGAAGACGAAGATCGAGGCTGAGGGTATCTTTAGGAAACCCAGTCATTTCTTCGACTAATTCCAGTAATTTTTGGGTAACATCAAGGGAATCTGAAGGCGGGGAAGCCACAGGCGCAATTTCTGTTTGCTGAGGAATCTCAGTCGGCATTCCCACCGCAACAATGGCATCAATAGCCTGTTTCACTTCTTGTAAAGTAGCATTAGCTAAAGCAGAAGGATCAATTTTTCCGCTCACACCAAAGGTTTTGGCGGCTGTCGCTACTAACTCGCCAGCTTTGATGGAATCTAAATTCAAATCATCTAGTAGTTTGGCATCAAGATTAATGCTGGCTACTGGATAGCCAGTTTTTTCTGCAACTAACTCAATTAAACGTTTTTCAACAGTTAAATTGGTTGGGATTACTGTTGTTTCTGGGATTCGCTTGCTATTAACAGTGCTATGACCATTACTATTAACAGTGCTATGACCATTACTATTAACAGTGCTATGACTATTACTATTAACAGTGCTATGACTATTACTATTAACAGGTTTATTTACCTGATCACTGCTTTGAAAAGGAATCAGATTAGTTGCTGGACTTTTAAGCAAAATATAAGACTGAAGATCTGCTTTGATAACTTGGGACAAAAACTGGCTTCGGTTAGAGAAGTAATGGGAGAGAAGTTTGACAATCTCTTGATTGCCAATGACTGGTTTGGAGTCAGAAGAATAAGTCATAATGTCCTCTAGGGATTGTGAGTGTTTACAAAGGGTAAGCTTTGGATATCGGCACTGATTAACTCAGAGAGAAAAGAACCACGTTCCAGCAGGTAATTTGCCAAGACTGTCGTTAGTTCATCATCTGCAACAAAACTTTCTGGTTGGGAAAAATTCGAGGAATGAGCGAGAGCCAGATTTGGTGATGACTGTTGTATTTCTCCCCAAGAAAAGGAGGAACTCGACTCAATTTCTTCAAGAGATACCGGAAAAGATCGTTCGCAGGGATTATCAACAAATAGACGTTCAGCAGCAGGAATAAAAGGACGAACCAGTCGTTGTTCATACAACGCTTGCCAGTTGACTTCACCTCCTTGCACAAAGTAAGCGGCTAAAAAAGTATTCAAATCGCGAGCGATACCCGGTTTTGACTCTAGGGGAAAACAGAGGGGAGAGGTCACTATTGCTCCCACTAAACCAGAAAGCACTTTTCCCGTTCCAACTTCAACTATCAAGTCACATTTATTCTTCAGATTTTCGACAAGAGAAACAAAATTTACCTGAGCAACAATCTGATCAGCAAAGTGTTCTTTTAAGTTGAGTCCTGAATTAATTATCTGCCCGTTAACGCTGGTGAATAGAGGCAGAGAAACCTGTGCTAAAATCTCAGGAATGGGAGATTCTTGTCGCAAATATTCAGCCGCTGTCGCCACCATCTGGGAGTGAAAGGCGTTCGCTACCGGAAGTTGGCGGACTTGAATTTCTTGAGCTAATGCCAGGTCACAAACAGCAGCAACACTGGTTTTTTCTCCAGAAATAACTGTCTGTTGAGGACTATTGATATTAGCAACTGTTACATACCCAGAAATCCCTTGTAAGAGCTTTTGCGCGGTGGCATCCGAGCAAGCTAAACTGGCCATTGTCCCGATAGAATCGCCCTTAACTGTCATTGCTTTTCCCCGCATTGCGGCAAAGCAAAGGAGGGTTTTTTCGTCATAAGCACCAGCTGCTTCAAAAGCAGTCAATTCGCCCAAACTATGACCCCCTAGTGCCACTGGTTCCAGTCCAAGTCGCTTCAGGTAATGCTTCCACAGTAGTGAAGTCAAGCAGATTGCTTGGGGTGCCACATCGGTGAGAGCCTTAAACCATTGTTCTACTTGTTGTTGGTTAACAGCGCGGTCAAGAGGACGGTAAATTAATGGACTAATCGGTTCAAAACCAGATTCAATCAGCCATAAATCGGCCTGTTGCACTAACTCTCTTGCCCAAGCATATCGCTCCACTAAAGTTCGGGCCATGTTCAGCTTTTGTGAACCTTGTCCTGGAAAGAGAAAAGCTATTCGAGAACGCTGCACTTGATGGGCGAGCCAGATGTCTTTTCGCTGGGATACATATGTTTCTCCCGCGGCTGGGGGTTGAGAGTGAAGAATGTTGATTAAATGCTCCAAGCGCTCCAGTAATTCTCTGGGGTTTTCTGCCACAATGGCGGCGCGAATTGGAGTCTGAGGGGCTAATTTTTGAGCATTCTGCGCTGCTAAATCCACCATGTCTGCTAAACTCATCCCTTTGGCTTGTTCTGAGAAAATTTGCAGAGATTCCAGCAGTTGAGCAAGAGAATTAGCCCCGAAGACAAAGATTTCGCTATCTTGGTTGGAGACTAAAAGCGAACGCTGGTCTAAACTGGGTTTTAACCGGGGGGAAGCTGCATCACCAGATATTAGGGTTACATGGCTGTTAATGCCGCCAAATCCCATCGCCGATACACCAGCTTTGAGAATTGTTGTTGGTTGATGAATTTCCCCTTGTAAGATGGGATAGAGAGGGAGTGCATGAGTTTCAAAGATGGAATTAGGCTCTTGACAACCGACAGTGGGAGGAACTATGCGTTGATTAACTGCCATTACGGCTTTAATCAAACCTCCGATTCCAGCAGCCGCTTTAGTATGGCCAACTAGGGACTTAAAAGAAGTGACTCCGCAGGAGCGAGGAGCGATTTCTCCCTCTGCTGCCATTGCCAGGGCAATTCCTTCCAGTTCAGTGCGATCGCCAACGGGAGTTCCTGTTCCATGTCCCTCAATAAAATGCAAAGTATGAGGGCTATAGCCAGCTTTTTGGTAGGCGCGAAGCAAGGCTTTTGACTGACCAAATTTGGAAGGAGCAGTAATCCCTCCTTTGCCATCAGAAGAAATTCCCCATCCTTTGAGGATGGCGTAAACAAAATCCCCCGCTTTTCTGGCATCTTCTAAGCGTTTGAGGACAACAAAACCACATCCTTCTCCAGGAACAAAACCACTGGCTCGGCGATCATAAACCCTCATATCCTGAGCCGTTAGTGCGCCGGTTTTGGCGAAACCAATTAATTCAAAGGTATCGAGACTGATATCAATGCCACCGGCTAAGGCCATGTCTAAATCGCCATTACTTAAAGCGTTGGCGGCAGTGACAACGGCGATTAGGGAGGAGGAACAAGCACCATCGACGGTATAACCACCACCGTCAAAATTAAAAAAGTTACAGATTCGTCCGGCTATGGTGTTGGACAGTCCTCCAGCCAGGCTATCTTCGGTAATGGGTGGGAAAACGGATTTATAGAATTTCTCCATTGTTTCGAGAAGTTCTTCCACAATTGTTCCAGACAGTCCTTTGACTTCGGCAGCGGCTCGCAAGGCTCTTCGTACGTAGGGCCAACGTAACCGCATCACATTCGAGCGAGTATGTTCTCCAGTTAAGGAATTGCCGAGAATGACCCCGGTTTTCTGGGTGGGAATGGTATCTCGACGATACCCAGCATCTTCGATCGCTTTGTCGGCTACTTCTAAGGCTAACCAATGCACGATGTCGGTTCCATCGACCGTTTTTTTGGGAACTCGACGATTAATCCAGTCGAATTGAAAGCCATCAATGAAGGCCCCGCGTGTTCCGTAGGTTTTATCGGGAGTGGCGGGATCGGGATCATAATATTCCGAGAGTGGTAAACGTTGATCGGGAAACTGGCGAAATTGACAACGACGCGCCAAAATATTCTCCCAAAGTTCGCTTAATTGTTTGGCACCAGGGTAATGGCAACCCATTCCGACAACGGCTATAGGATGGGCGATTTTATCGCTTTGAGTTTTCGGCATTTTTTTCCTTGTTTTGAGGACAATAATTGTGTTTGATAACTATCTGGTTATCCTAGGAGCGAGGGAACCCAGCCAGGTCTTTTTTCGGTATTTCCCGAAAGCTTATGATTTATTGTCGTTTAGCAATTACAACTATCTCATTTGCGCTTAAAATAACCTTGATAAAATCACGGTATATAAGCCAAGGTATTCAATTATTCAAAGGATTTTCCAGAGAAATGTTAAAGGGAAAACTTTAGCATTTACTCTATAGTTGTAACTTATTCACAAGTATATGGGTAAGTTTCAGCAGTGACAATCGAAGTTTAGGATGTTAAGGGAGAAGATAAGCGGCTCTTCTGGAAGTTTAGGATGTTAAGGGAGAAGATAAGCAGCTCTTCTCGACTTTGTGTGATCATCAGTGCTGATCATTCGTAGGAGTCTTGGCGACGGCAAGGATTTCAAGAGTTTGAAGGGGAGCATCTCATTTATGCAAGTGAGTAATTACTGTAGTTTAGACTAAAAAAGTCAGCCGAAAATAATCCAGCTTTATGAAAATAGCTGAAATCAAAAATCTTGAAGCAAAAAGTAGAGTTAGGATGCTTTCTTTTGCGATTTTTTAGGGGGAGAATATCGTTTTTTTACAG
>NZ_JAPZSR010000084.1:0-18473 GCF_027531875.1 Microcystis sp. LE19-84.1B
TACAGCTACATCAAATGTTCCAAAAAAATATAGAAGAGCTAATGCAAATTAGCCGCTATCGGTTGAAGGATTACATCAAAGGACAAAGAGCTATATCGCTTGCCCTATCTACCTTCTAGCTCGCTTGTCCCCCTCTCAGGACTAACACCTGAAAGGGCAATTCCTCTCTGAGAGGTGCATAACTATAGGATTATAGGCTGACATTCCGCACATCTTCATATACGTTTACATATTTTTACACTCCCCAAGATGTTTTGAGGAAAAACCTTCATTGTAGAAACTACTATAGCGGTTCTCGCATCTGTGCGGCACACTTAAACCTTTGCTGATTAAGCTGTTCAGGATCGGGAATGTACCTCTTGTGAATCAGAAACGCTATTAAGGTTTGATGAGAAATAGCACTAATCTCGAAAACCCTATAAACCAGTATAGCTCCCTAAAGCAAACCCTGCAACCCCATGTAGGGGTGCTACCCAATGCTTTCGGTATCGCACTTTAACCCACAGTTTCAATCAATGTGCATGGTGCGTTCCCAAAAATCGATCGCTGGAGCAGTAGGGGCCACATTAGGGAACGCAGCCTACCAGCTGAATTCACTACGTTTACATGATTATGAGTTATCTAACACACGGTCGGGTGCAAGATTTGTTAGACCTCAAATTCGATTACAGTAGCAATGGAAGCTATAATTTCCAGCATTGTAATTTCAGAAACGCTTCCTAATTTATGAATAAACCTTTGTAAATCCACCCCTCTTAGTTGAAGAGTATCAATTGCAGAAGCTTTATTCAATCCATTGATACTGTTAGGTTCAATTTTAACGTGCCAGAAATTTGCGGAAAAATATGTTTTCCAGTCTGTAATAGGAGCAATAAGCTTGATAGGAAGCTTTCCTACTGAATCGGAACTGATGACGACAGCAGGACGCACTTTTTTGATTTCTGCACCCACAGTAGGATCGAAGTTGACTAACCAAATTTCTCCACGTTTTGGCAGCTCAGGGTTAATAGTCAATGATGTCACCTGCCATTAACTGCTGCCATTCAGAATCTTGTTGATAGTGAGAGAGCATTATATCAGCTTGACTTTTGAGAATATTCCTCCGTTCAGTCATTGGTAACTTCAGAAAAGCAAGACGCTGTTTTAAGGATGGAGATATATCTTCGGTGGTAGAAGAATCAGAACTAACTTCTTCAACCAAAATAACTACCTCAACAGTTTGTCCTACAGTCAGTTCTGGAGATTCAATTTCAATTCTATTTCCCGGTAGGACTTTTGCTGTCGTGTACAAAGTTGATTTAACCATTTTAAGCCTTCTCTTTAAGTATTGTTGTTAATGTAGCTTATTAAGATCGGCGACCGCACTTTAACCCACAGTTTCAATCAATGTGCATGGTGCGTTCCCCAAAATCGATCGGTGGAGTAGTAGGAGCCCCCTTAGGGAACGCACCCTACGGCTACAAGATTGCGATCTGCTACGCAGTGCCTTCGGCATCGCACTACGCAGTGCCTTCGGTATCGCACTACAGCTTATTGGTTTAGCATAACGGATAAGTTCAGCGGCGCGCTTTAGCGCGTCCGCTGGAACGAATTGTTAGAACCCCGTTTGGCGATGTAATGTCAGCATCTTTAGGCTGAATGTTTTCTTCCGCAGCCTCTTCAAACAGTGTGAAGTCGGCAATGCTGAATAATGGCAATGAAGCTTTTTTGGATTTCTCATTGACAAAATCACCCATACGATCCGAGCCATTAGCCATCCTATGCAATATTGTTGTAATAGCCTCCTGGCTACGATCAACACCAATCCATTTTCGCCCAAGCTCTGATGCCACCACTAATGTGGTTCCAGACCCTGCATAGCAATCTAGGACAAGATCACCAGGATTTGATGATGCTTCAATAATTCTAGAAAGAAGTGCAGGATTCTTTTCCGTTGGATAGCCGGTTATATGAATGTTTTGATTATGCGCGTCACGAAAGTCCATCCAAATGTCTTGCACTGGAATTCCAGCGCTATTTTCAAGATAGATTTTTCGGCGCGGGTTTCCCGTTGGCGACCAATAAATCTCTCCACGGGCATCCATCTCATCTAGGGTTGACGGTTTATATTGCCAATGCTTTCCGGGTGGCGGCAGCCTGCCTTTCCACTCCCCACCTGTTTCCCCGTTACGGACACCGGGAGCATGGACGGGTACTTTTTTGTATCTGCGCCCATCGGGATCAAGGCATGGATACTCCTTTACTGATTTAACTTCATCCCATGGTTCAATTGGTCGGTTCCATACATAGTTATCGCTCTTTGTGTAGAAAAGAATGTAGTCGGCTACATTTCCGTATGTCTTTCTCGTGTAGTTCTTAGGATTGCACTTCTTGCGCGTTATGCAATTTCGGAAATTTTTCTCTCCGAAAATTTCATCTAAGACGACGCGAAAATGAAAAATCATTCTTTCATCAAGGTGAAGGTATAGCGAACCATCATCGGCCAACAAACGGTGAATTAAAATTAGGCGTTCGCGTAACGTTTCAACAAAATCAGGTCCAACAAGATGATCGTCATAAGCATGGTTTTGTTTTCTTGACTCAAAGGATGATGCAGTTGCAAATGGAGGATCGATGTAAACAAGTTTCACTTTTCCGCTTACGGCTTCATCCTTCGCTAAAGCCGCAAGTACAGCCAAGTTGTCCGCGTGGTAAAGCCTATTATCGCCGCCTGAATATGCCGAATTTCGCGCGTAGTGTCCTGCGGGAAGCGCAAGAATATCTTCTTGTGCCTTTTTTCCGGGGTACTCTAGGCGAAAACCATTAGTGTCCACAGGCGACACCCTTTCTCCTTTTGTACGATTTCCCATGCCTGGAATTGGAACCGCCATACTTAAGACCTCAACCATTCAGATGTGATGCGATCTGGAACCATGCGCAGCGTGACCACCTTTACTCGGTCTGGCCATTGATCTTCGATGTAAGCGTAATCATTCCACATAGAACCAAGTAAGAGGCCCGGGCCGTCATTCACATAAATTACTTTGATATGTGGCAATCCTTGACTGTCTGCATAGCCAAGAATCTCTTGGGCAACTTCACGATATTGACCCGTGCGATCATCCTCCTGTGCGCCACCGCGATCTGAGTCGTAGCGCGCCAAACCAATAGCAAGCACTTTCTCGCCTTCACTGATAACGAAATCTACTGGACGATCTGGCTTCGGGTAATCATTAAAAACATTTCCTAGCAGTACATCTTTACCCGCTCTTTCAGGGCCCGTAACAACCAACCCGATATGCTGGCTGCGCAGAACATCGAATAACCTTTCAGTTAAGTCATAGCCTTTTTTACCGCGATCCTTGTATTCCCAAAGTACTGCGCATAAAGCTTCGTCGGGCATGGGGCGACTGTCAAATTTTTGTTGGACTTCGACAATATTCCTGAAAGCATCACCAAACTGAGCGCATATTTTATCTGCGTCTGTTTTTCTTTTTAACATTTCAACTGGTGTTTGTGGGCTAACATACTTCTTAAATACACGGCAAAGCTGCGTGCGCATCCACTGATTCCTCGTGTCCATAATAGAGGTGAAAAAGTTAGTGGAAGAATGCGATGTCTTTAGCAATAGCCCAAACTCGACTAGAACTGGCTCATATAATCGGCAAGCGTCCGGAAGAATATCTGGGTAATACTCACCTGTGGCGAGTGTGATCCACGCCTCAGCTTCGGATTTGTAGTCGGAAAATTTTTGTCCTTTTTTCATTGAGCTTGCAGACCCACTATTTAAGAGGTTCTAACTACATATTATACGCCAACTTTATGTATAACACTCTCCAGAGTAACGATATGGGTCAACTTTCGGCATATCAACCCATCTAGGCGCAATCGCCAGAACTTTTCCCTATATCACGCCCAAAAGCGTGTTAGCCAGATTAGCATATTGCCAAAAACCTTGTTTAACTAAATTCCTGACAACATAGGCTCATTCTACCGATGATTATTCGCTCTGGCCGCACCTCTTGATAAAAATTTATCATTATTCGATTCGTTTAATTGTCGGGGGCCTCTCTAAAGATTTTTTACTGGGAAATCCACACCCACCAACAAACTTTTTGCCGCAAACCCTAATTCAACCTTTTGCTCCTGTACTTTTAGCAGCACAGGAGCAAAGCTAAAAATAAAAATTAATAAATGTCCTCATCGGTGATAACTTCCACGGGAATCACTTCTTCTAACACTTTTTCCTGCATTTCTTGGCGACGAATCGGTATTTTGGTTTTTTCCAATTCTGGTAAAGCGACTAATTCCCGTTGTTTTTCCCGGACAGTATTGGGTAACAACATCGGTAAAGGTTCGGGGGTTTCTAACCAGTAGCTGGCCACTGGTAGAGTATGTTCTAAATCTTCCAATAAACGGGGAATAATCATCACCGCGTGCAGTTCACCGATTTTCTCTGCTTCCCGCATTCCCGCATCAATGGCCACGGCCACATTAGCGACGGAACCCCGGATAATGGCCGTACACAAACCATCCCCAATTGTTTCGTAGGAAGCTAACTGCACATCGGCGGATTTTAACATGGCATCCGCTGCCCCCACCATAGCAGGAAAACCACGGGTTTCCAAGAGACCGATCGACATATTGCTCAGTTTGCTAAAACCCCGTTGACTTTGGGCAATTTCGGCTAAACGGCTACCAATTGGGAAAATTACCTCTAAATTGGGCATTGGTCGGGGAATAACCGATTTAGATACCAATTGTCCGAACTGTGCGGCGGTTTTTGCCCCTTCTTCCACTGCTAACCGCACATCGGCAATATTACCACGCACGATCGCCGTACAGTGACCACCGCCAATTTTTTCGTAACCCACGAGGGTAACTTCTGCCGATTTTAGCATCATATCTGCCGTCCCGACGATCGCCGGAAAGCTGAGGGTAGAGACTAAACCCAAGGCGCTATCTTTGGGGTGACGCTTGGTTTTCATCGTCCTTTGACTGGGGTTAGTTGTGGACGAGGGGGGAATGCTTCCATTAACTCTTAATCTAGACATTGAAGATAAACTTGCCCTAACAGGTACGAAGGGGGTGATTGTCAGCTATCCTGTTACTATCTAGTCTATCCTGTTAACCTTAATTGCTATTGAAGATTTTTTAGGGATTAGATAAATTTTAGTTATTGTAGCTTGATCAAGTTGTCTATGACAGAACAGCCTCGCAGTACAGATGATCGAATCAGCGAAACGGAAGCGACCGAATTAATGCGATCGCTGCTTCATAAAGAAGGAAATTGGGTGAATTGGGGGCAAAAATGTCAAAAACTGCAAAAAGCTGGCTACGATTCCCAGTTAATTTTTGAACAAACCGGTTTTCAAAATGCCCAACAAAATTTAATTATTGTCGCTGCCCAAGTTTTTGAGAGTTTAATCAAAGCGGGGGCAGATGAAGATTTGTTAAGTTACTACATCGGGCCGCGCAGTGATGTGCTATACGAATTACGGATTCTCAACCAAGAACAAAGATTGGGGGCAGCGAAATTAGCGGCAGAAAAAAGGATTGAGGTGGCTGAAGCACACGATATCGCCAAAGCTATCCAAGATTTTTCCCGTTTATCCCAGATTCCCAGTGAATTTACTCGTCATCCAGGAGATGCGATCGCTTATCAGTGTTGGAAACGGGGTAAACAAAAGCGAGATTTAGCCGAAAGAGCGAAATTAATCGCTAAAGGTTTGAAATTTGCCCATTCTGACTCGGCCAGACAGGCGATCGAGTCTTTACTACAAGATTTTACCGTTACTCCCACCCGTAGCGCACCGTTGCTGCCCGTCCATCGTTTACAGGATGAGGACGAATTAGCCAGAATTATTCCTTTAGTAGGAAGATTTCCGGTGACGGTAACTGATATAAAATGCACAGAAAGTTTGAGCGTCGAGGAACCTTTTCGACTGGTAACGGTGGGGGATAAACAAACGATTGTGCCTCTCCCCGGTTGGCAAGCAATTCTCAAGGCGATCGATCCTATAGCTATTTTATGGCCTAGTGATCAATTACCTCGATCGATTGCCACCAGATCCGAGGAAGTGTTATTAGTGATCGATCGAGTTTTTGCCGAATGGGACGTGAACAATTATTATCTAGTAGAGAGAGATAATTCCGTTTTTTTACAATGGTTTGATAGTTCCCCCGATGTCACAATACTAGGTGAATTGGTCTTGATTTTAAGAGCCAAAAATATCCTTGATGAAAAAAACATCACCGAACCCTGGCAAATGGACGACTAAAACTGATAACTGATATATGCGTGCAGTAATTTGTGGATATTATGGGAGAGGAAACGGAGGAGATGAGGCATTATTAGTGTCTCTATTGCAGATGTTGCCGTCAGAAATTCAACCTATTGTTTTGTCAAATAATCCTAGAGAAACCAGTCAACGTTATGGAGTGGAAACCTGTCCTAGTCGGGATTGGTGGCGAGTTTTTCAAACTCTTAAAAAAGCCGATATATTTATCTGGGGTGGCGGCAGTTTAATGCAGGATGTCACCAGTTTGGCTAGTCCAATTTATTACGGTGGTTTAATGGCTCTTGCTCAATTATTGGGCTTAAAAACTATTGCTTGGGGCCAGGGAATTGGACCATTAAATAGACCTTTTACCCGTTGGTTAACCAAAAAAGTCTTAAAACAATGTAGTTTAGTTACTGTGCGCGATGATGTATCGGCTCATTTAGTCGCTGATTGGGGTATTAGTCCCATTGTTGCCCCCGATCCAGTATGGGCTTTAGAGGCTCAATCAGTCAAGGGATTATCGGATTTACCTGCCCCAAGAATCGCCGTCAATTTACGTCCCCATCCCCTATTAACCCCAGCAAAATTAGATAAATTAACCCAAGCTTTAATTCATTTGCAAACCAGTACGGGGGCATTTATTCTCTTAGTCCCTTTTCAAAAGTCGCGGGATTTGCCCCTCTGTGAAGCTGTAGCCCGTCAATTAAGGGAAAATTATCAAATCATTAGTTTAGAGGATCCTAGACAGTTAAAAGGCTTATTTCGCGGGGTAGAAATGGTGATCGGAATGCGCTTTCATAGTTTGATTATGGCCGCAGCAGAAGATTGTCGTTGTTTTGCCCTTAGTTATGATCCGAAAGTGTCGCGATTAATTGCCGAAGTACCGATGCCGGGTTGGGAATTAGATCAGTTACCAGAAACAGTTAATGATATTAGTAATGCTTGGATTAATTTTTATGCCAATGGAGAGGGATTAACCAGCGATCGCAAACATTTTTTAATCGATCGAGCTTTAATTCATCGAGAAATTTTGTTTAGATTGGTGAGCTAATTTTTATGTCGAGTGCTATTACTGATGCCAGTGCGATTTCATTCTAAAAAGTCTCAAAATATGCTTAAGTCCATAACCAGAATGTCTCTGTGCTTTGGTCCTGTTAGTAAATCCGGCTTCTCGGTAAAGATTGATGGCTAAATTTCTCGTAATTGCCCACCAATTAGCAAGAAAACCCATTCTTGTTCTTGAACGATCTTCCCCAAAGGTAACATCTCTAACATAATGAACGCAATTTTAGGCGTTGTCAAATTGAAAGATGCTCCGAATCAGCACCGGAGCATTGCATCTTTCCTCTTCTGATCTGATACTAAATCCGGTTATTAAAAACTGATTATTTATGACCCCTTTTGCCTCTTGCATGAGCAGAAAACGGGTTTCTCCGAGAAACCCGTTTTCTGTGGGTTACTCAACGGATTTAGTATGACAACGCCAGATGTCTTGTCTAACAACGCTTTACCAATAAAGCTTAGAGGGAATCCGAACTAGGGAAGCATTCGGAGGTCTGGGCCAGATTGTGTCTCGATGCGGTAGTCTCTACTTGCGTCGCCTAAATTGGTTTAGGCAAGCTCCGTCCCTTTTAGGGCGGGGTTAGTGACATTTTCGTTAAGGGTAGTAAAGGGATCGTTAAATCAATCATAAATTGTTATAGTCCATTTCCTCCAGAGCCTAGCATAGAGGGGAAACATCCTTAATCCCTAGGTAATTGCATGAATGGACTACAACAACAGATTATCACTCTTGATCGGAAAGTCGAGCGTTTACAGGATATTGTCGAAAGCCTCAGCCAGCAAATTGCTATCCTAGCTGGGGATAAATCGAGTCATTCCCTGGGAGAATCCCTGGAAATGGTCGGTTTTTCCGAGTTATCCGATAATAGCCTCTACGATCATAAAGATATTCTCCGGGATCACGGTGGCAAACAAGCGCCAGCTGTCAATGGCGATAATTCTTTTGCCGATGAAATCCAAATTCGCCGATTAACGGCACAATTGACAGCGGCCTACAATCGCATTGCTGCTCTCGAAGAACAATTACTCAACTATCGCATCCATTCCTAGTTAATTTCTGCCCAGAGGATTGGGTAAACTGGGCAAGGTGGGATTAGTCGGCAAATTGGGCAAAGGATTGCTATTTTCCAGGGTGGGATTATTAGCCTCCCCCGATAGAGTCGCTAAAGCCACGCGATCGCCGCCTACCTGTCGCAGTAGGTCTAAAACCCCAACCACTTCGTTATAACTGGCATTTCTGGAGGCATTCAGTACCATCAGTCCATTGGGACTATATTGATGATAATTCTTGATCGCCTCGAACAACTGGGCGCGAGTCACCATTTGTTTTTCGACGTAGAGTTGTCCGAAATCATCGAGACTAACCACCAACATTTCCCGCATCGGGGTGGTGGCGGTACTAGCTTTCGGTAAATCGAGGCTGATAGCCTGTTGGCGAGATAATCCCACTGCACCGAGAATAAAGAAAGTGAGAATACAGAAAATTACATCGATCAAGGGGATGATATTAACCTGCACATCCTCTTGAATGCGGTGTTGATCATGCCATAATTTGAGCGGACGAGCCGTAATATGGCTACTTTTGGGCTTTTTGTGGTTAAGAGATTTAGTTTCGGCCATGGGTTATTAGGGGGAGACTTAGCGATCGAGAGGTTTTTCTAGGTTAGCACTGAGGGTGTATTGTTGGTCTTCTTGGTGTAACCAGCGTTGACGGTAGATAATTTCTAAATCACTGCCAGCCTTGCGAAAAATTCGGGCTTGATTGAACCAAAGTCCCTGAAAAACACGATAGAAAGCGAGGCTAAAAATAGCGACAATTAAGCCTGTAGCGGTGGAAATTAAAGCTTCACTAATACCTAAAGTTACTCCGGCTGTGGAGGAAGTTCCCAGGTCACTTAATTGTATATTGGCCAAAGAGGTAATTAAACCGAGTACCGTCCCTAATAATCCTAACAAGGGAGAAAGGGCAATGACTGCCTCAAGGATTTTATCGCCCCGTTTCATTAGGGATAATTGTTCATCGGCAGCCGATTCGAGGGCAAAGTGAAAAACCTCTGGATCTGGATTTTCTAAGCGCAGGGGAGCATAAAGATAGCTACCAATGGGGTGATTGCGGGAATCTCCGGCGACTTTTGCCGCCAAATCCCAGTTACGGATGGCCGATTCCATAATGCGATTTAAAATCTGGCCCTCACTGAGGAGAGTACGACTCCAAAACCAAATTCGTTCGATAATAGTGCTAAGAGCTAAAATAGACAGAAAAAGCAGTGGCCACATGGCCACTCCGCCTTTTTGGATTAAATCAGTTATACTCACGAGTTGTTTTGTCCCTCCAATACCGGGCGATTCGGGCTTGATTATTTAGTTTAAGATTTAAGTCGATCAATCGACATTTATAGTTCTTATACCATTTTTCAAAAACTGTCGCCTGCTTAGGGTCTGCTGAAAAAGTTTTTCCTGGGGACAGGGTGTGGCCTCCCCAACCCAGGGGGGGTGTAGGGTTTTACCGATTTTGAGGGGGTCAATTACCTAATTTTCAGGGAAAAAGTCCAGGAATTTTCCCCCCGATCACTCCCAGATCTGGTACTTTTTGATTGACAAAAAGTCTAAAAGTCTTACCCAACAAGGTTTTTAGATTTATTCAGCCAAACCTACTTAAGGCGTTTATCATAAAGATGAAGTATAACCGGATAGGGCATCCTCTGCTGTCTCGGAGTCTCGACTAGGAAATTAATTTTGTCCGACTACTTAAGTAGGGAGGCACAATTATTTGTAGGATGGGTTAGCGGTAGCGTAACATAATCGGGCGTTGGGTTTCATGCTTCAACCCAACCTACGTTCATCTTATATTTAATTCCACCCACCTACTTATAGCAGTTATCAGTTTTTTAGTCGTCAGTCGTCGGCTTTTTTTGATCACTGGCCAAAAACCCCACCTTCTGCTGCAAACTAACGTCGTCTCAACAAATTTTTCATCTCTCCCCAGATAGAAAGTTGACCACCTAGACTAGAGGGATGAGTGAAAATTCCTTGACGGGGACTGAATAAAAAGGCCAACATAAATAGGCTAAAAGCGACAAGCACGATCGCCGGTCCAGAGGGTAAATTCCAGTAATAACTGAAATACATCCCACTGATACTAGAAATAATACCCACACCCACACCCACACCCATGACTTGATGGAGACGGGTAACTAAAAGATAAGCAGTGGCCGCGGGGGTAATCAAAAGGGACAAAACGAGGATTACTCCCACCGCTTGCAGACTAGCAACGATTGTCAGACCAATCAGGAGCATTAAGCCTAAATCTAATAAATTTACTGGTAAACCCGCCGCTTGCGCTCCGATTTTGTCGAAAGTGTAGAATAATAGTTCTTTATACAGGAGCAAAACGGTTAATAAAACGATAACGGCAATAATTAGGGTATCGCGGATGTCGGCAGCAGTAACACCGAGAATATTGCCGAAGAGAAAGTGATTAAGGTCAATTTTGTTGTTTTTTTGGATGAGAGTGATCAGGGTGATGCCAAGGGCAAAAAAAGCCGAGAAAACGATACCCATGGCCGCATCTTCTTTGATTGGGGAACGATTACGGATTAAGTTAATCAGTAGGGTGCTGACCATTGAGGCTAGTAAAGCACCCAGGAGAAGATTAAAATTACCAATAAAAGCGATCGCTAATCCGGGGAGGACCGAGTGACTGATGGCATCGCCCAAGAGGGCCAAACGTTGTACCATCAGGTAGGTTCCCACCACCGCACAAATGATCCCGACGATGATAGCTTCAATTAGGGATCTCTGCATGAAACTATACTGTAAGGGTTCGATTAATCCTGTTAATAGATTGTTGCCCATGAATCTGCCTTGGGGTTAAATTTTTCTGATTCTCGATCGAGGTTTTGCTCCTAGGGTCTATCTTCTAAATCGGGGGAGAAGATAGGTTAGGATTAGGATTAATTGTAAGTTTTTTCGCTCCTAACTGCCGCCATGGATACCCCCGTTCTTTCCTCAACTTTTTTTCTGACTCTCCTGCTCATGGTGGGATTATTCTTTTTTATTCGCGGTTCCGTCAAGGAGCGTATCGAACAGCGTGTCTATCTTACCAGTACCAGTGACGACCAACTATTAGAACAACTGCGAGATTATTTTGACCGACGTTCCTATCAAGTCAAGGCGATCGAACCCGAACAGAATATTGTCAGATTACAGGGTTTTGTGCCTCCTAGCCCCTTTCTAGCGATATTTTTGACAATTTTAGCGGCCTTGGGTTTATTTTGCTTTTCACTGGTGTTATCGGTGTTATTTCCCGATACTAATCCCTATATTTTTGCTCTTGTGGGTTTATCTCCCCTCGCGGGTGTTTTCTATTGGCAAAAAGTCGGCCGTTTAGAGGAAGTGGCTTTTAAAGTAGAAAGCAAATCTCAGCAAACGGAATTAACTGTCAAAGCCCATCGAGACGAGTTAAGACAACTACAAGATAGTTTAACCTTTCTAGAAAGACAATAAGCTTTTTATGTCCTATGAACGCCTAATTTATCTGGCCGATACCGATGCGGCCGGTGTGGTTTACTTTGCCCATCTTCTCTCGATCTGTCATGAAGCCTACGAGTTTTCTTTAGCACAATTTGGCATCAATATCAAGGATTTTTTGAAAGATTCTCCGGTTGCCCTACCGATTACTCAAGCGGAAATACAGTTTTTTCGGCCTCTTTTTTGTGGCGATCAAATACAGATTGATTTCACTGTCCGATCCCTAAGCGAAAACGAGTTTGAATTGCATTATAAAATTTATTTGGCTGAAATCATGGTCGCAAAAGCGAAAACTCGCCATGTGTGCATCGCTCCCACCAATAGACAAAGAATCCCTTTCCCGGAATCTTTAAAAAATTGGTTAAGATATTTATCAACCCCAGAGGATACTGGTATTTAAGAGATGATTTGGGCAGATTTAACGATAATTTTAACTAGGGATTGGTGGCACAATGCTTGGCAATTATTTAACCTCAGTACCGGGAGAATTATCTGGAATTCTTTTCTGGCTTTTATCCCCTTTATCCTCAGCTTTTGGCTATTTCGGATCACCCTCGATCGTTCCCTACTCTGGTGGTTAATTCTCTTAGTTTTTGTGCTTTTTTTACCCAATGCTCCCTATATTCTCACCGATAGCATTCATTTAATCTCTTATGTTCAGCAGGATTACGCCAAAAGTTTAATTTTTTTAGTTTTAATTCCCCAGTATAGTATCTTTATTTTCCTTGGCTTTCAGCTATACGTTCTCTCCTTACTTAATTTAAAAAGTTATTGTCAGCAAAGTCAGCTAAATTCAGCAGTTTTACCCCTAGAAATAACTCTCCATTTTTTAAGTGCGATCGGTATCTATCTGGGGCGTTTTCTCCGACTGAATAGTTGGTATCTAATCACTCAACCGCAGCAACTATTCTGGAGTTTGCAGAATTTACTGACTCAAAAACCTTTGATATTCATCTCTATCTGTTCTTTAATTATTTGGCTACTATACGAAATCAATAAAAGACTTTACAATCGACTTTCTGGCTACAATTAACGCCTATCGGGAATTTCCAACCTCTCCTAGTCTCTTTCCGATTAATTAAAAGATAGTAGAAAAACAGAGATCAATTGGCCGCACCGATATTATGATCAAGATCAATATTTTTTCTCTCTCATCCCCATGACAAGCACTGA
Source organism: Microcystis sp. LE19-84.1B (assembly GCF_027531875.1). Lineage (NCBI taxonomy): Bacteria > Bacillati > Cyanobacteriota > Cyanophyceae > Chroococcales > Microcystaceae > Microcystis > Microcystis sp. LE19-84.1B. The sequence continues at coordinate 13,029 of NZ_JAPZSR010000084.1, forward strand.
TCAATCTCAACCCCTCCCTAGGGATGACTATTTTCACTACCAAAATTGTTGGTATCCTGTGTTATTCGTGCAGGATTGGCAAAAAAATCCCTACTCTTTCTCTCTTTATGGGCAACCATTGCTAATATTTCGCGATCAGCAGGGAAAATGGGGCTGTTTGCTCGATCGCTGTCCCCATCGCTTGGCTAAACTCTCCACAGGACAGATGATCGCTGGGCGTTTAGAATGTTTGTACCATGGTTGGCAGTTCGAGACGGATGGAAAATGTTCCCATATTCCCCAACTGCCAGTCAATACCCCGATTCCCCGCAATGCCAAGGTTAAATCCTATGGGGTGGTGGAACGTCAGGGAGTCCTCTGGGTTTGGTTAGGAGAAGAGGAAACAGCGAAAGAAAGCGATATTCCTATCATCAAAGACCTAGAAGACCCCAATTGTGTCCATACCGATTATGTCATCGATTTTCCCTACGAACAGGGCTATTTACTCGAAAATCTCCTCGATCCCGCCCATGTTAATATTAGCCATGATCGCAGCGAATTCGGGGCAAAACGGGAAAATGCTCAACCGTTAGCCTTCCAAATCCTCGAAATCTCGGCGCGGGGAATTCGCAGTCAGTGGCGCAATAGCCGCAATCCGCAGGAAAGCTGGAAATATCTGGATTTTATAGCCCCTAATCTCGTTCATTATCGTTTTTCTCTGCCTAATCCCGATTGGTGTGCTGGATTGGCTTTATACGGGATTTCTCTGGGTCAAGGTCGTTCTCGCTTACTGGTGCGACGTTACCAAAATTTTGCCGTTAACTCCCGTCAATACCGTTGGCGCTGGTTGGAACATCTGCGTCAAAGTCGCATCCTCGAAGATGATCTACCTTTAATTCAAAGTCAGCAGCAAATGGTGGAAAAGTCAAGAGATAGTTTACAAAAATTATACTTACCCTTAAAAAGTTCCGATGCCTTGGTGATTGAGTTACGTCAATGGTTCGATCGCTATGGGGACTCTTTCCCCTACTATCAAGGCTACACCAGCCAGCGGACAACGGCGATCGATTTATCCGATCCTTTACCCCTCGATCGCTATTCTCGTCACACTGTCCACTGTCGCACCTGTAGCGATGCCCATGAAAACATGGTAAAAACTAAACAGATCACAATTTTAATGGGGATATTATTAGCTTTACTGGCAATTTTATCCCCAAATCAGTCTATCTATCAAATTACTGCCCTTATTTTCGCAATTTTGGCTTTGGCAATAGCGATCGCTGCCAATTACACCCGCAGAAAATTTGAACGCACCTATGAGAAAAAAGCCCATACCAAACTACAGTAATAAGTAGGGCTTGCTGAAAAAGTTTATTGGTGGGGTTAGGAGTCAGGAGAGTTAGGGATAAGATTTCTACTACAAAAATCTGCCTAAATCGAATTCGGTTGTGGCAGTAATTTCTCGAAAACGTTCTTGACTGATAATTAACAATAATCTTTCAGTATAATCCACCGCACCGCGCAATTCTCGTTCTAATCTTGCTAAACCAGCGTTGGCATATTCCTCGAAAATTGTCACTCGCAAAGCTTCCGAATCTACCCCGTGGGGAGAAAGAATTTTCGTGTCTTGGAATTCATTGACTGCCAATAATTTGATTAGGGTATCATAGCCACGAGAAATAAAAATTTCCAGGTTAATAGGTGAGGGTTCCTTCGCTACATTTTCTATCGCCACCCTCTCCTGATATTTTACCCCTAAAGCCGCCGCAAAAGCGATGACATCAGCATAGGTTTGAAAGGGTCCAATTCCCTGATTAAAATTAACTAAGGACTGGACAAATTCCCCTTTATCTCTAGCAATACGCACTCGATGAATGGACATATTTACCAAGTAAAAAGTAAAAAAGGTTAAAAAATTCAGGAGATAGAAGTTATCAGTATCTATGAACTATTTTATCTATCCCCTATCCGCCAATAACTGATAACTGCTTTAAGGATAAGTTTTAATTAGTCCTTTAGCTTGGTAAACATGAAATTGTTCGATGGCGACACCACCGCGCTTGATCGGAATGACAGCTACTTTAATTATATCTTGGAAATAGGGACGGTAGCGATCGATTATTTCTGGTCTTTCTAGAGAACTATTTGTAGTAATTAATAAACCATTTTTACCAATCCATTCTTGAGGATTAAACCAAATTTGATAACCCCTTTGATCGTTGTTAAAACAGGTGACGGGAATAGGAACTAGGGGATAAAGAGCCATATCTAGCCATGCTGTCACATAAAAACTATTGGTAAAAACGAAGCTAGAATCTTTTAAGAGTTCTAATAATTCGGGCGAATTAGCAAAGCCTTGGCGCAGTTGATTGATATCGACAATTTCCCGAGAAGGGTCTTGTTCTGGGGCAATAATTCCCCCAAAAATTGCGTATTGACTAGGTTTTTGGAAAGTGCCAAAAGTAACATGAAGCATTGCTATAGATAAAACAGTAACGATAAAAATTCCCGATCCCCATAACCATCTTTTTACCCAGATTCGAGAAGATTGCTGCCAAGTATTGGCCTTTTCTCCTAATAAAATTGTGCAGGACCAGAACCCGGGTAAAATCCAACTAGGAGCGAGATAATGGGAAGCACCTACATAAAGCATTCCCAGGATTAAGGGCAGAGAAACCGAGAGAATTAACCATTTTTTTAGTGATTCTTCTTCTCGATGAAAAAATCTTTTTTTCGAGATAAAGTTAGGAATTTGTTCGGCAAAGCTTTTAAATGTCACCCACCACATCGGCAGACCGAAAGGAGGAAACATCGTGGCGATACTAATGCCAACAACCGAGAGAATACCGAGAATATTAAAGGCTTTGGGTTCTCCAGAAAAACGGTCTTCTAAATGAAAGCGAAAGGAAATCCAATCATGGTTAATATTCCAGTAGATAATTGGCAATAAAGTTATCAAAAAGAGAATAAATCCTAATCCCAACCAGGGCGATCTAAATACAGGCCAATAGCGGGGAGTGGTCAGACAAAATAAAACTAAACCAAAGCCCAAAATAAAGCCATGATATTTACTTAAAACCGCCAATCCTACGGCAAGTCCAATATAAGCGAGACGATAGCTAGGATGATAGTTTTTTTCCCGAATTGGCCAGAATTCTTGGGCAGCTAAATAGACTGTTAATGACCAAAAAAAGATTAAAGGACTATCTGGCTGCGAGAGAATCCCGAAGACAATCCCATAGATGGGGATCAGGGTTGCGATCGCTAAAGTCATTCTGGCGACCGGCAGACTGAACAATTTTAAAGCCGTCAGATAGAGCAAGCAGAGGCTGCCAGTATAGAGGAGGAGAGTCCCGAAGCGAATGGTAAATTGATTGACTAATCCCGTGATCCAAGTCCCAAAACCCGTGGAAATCGCTACTATTGGCGGATGATCGAAATAACTCCAATCTAGATTATGGCTGTAAACATAATAATAGGCTTCATCGTACCCCGGATAAAGCCCCAGGGCGATGATTGTTCTAAACAGGAGTCCACCGATGAGCAGATAAACGGCAATGCGATCGCTAATTATTTTGGTCAAAATTCTTACCTCATTTCATCGCTAAAACTGATGTTAGAGACGGGAGATTTTTGGGGTTGCCAGATTCGAGATTTGTGCATCTATGGCAAGGTTAGATTTAAGTGTGATCTTTAGTTACTATATCACCAACTCTGTCATCTCTTAGCCCTTGGCTATCAGCAAACTCTCCCCAGGCGTTGCTGATTTGCGATCTGAAAGAGGATTAAGAGAACGGGGAACGGTAAAATAATGTTAAGTAAGTGTTTGTAATTAGGGTTTGCTGAATAAATCTAAAAACTCTGTTGGATAATACCATTTTTCATAAGTAATGGCAGAGATGGTTAATCGCCCTCACCCCCCCTGCCCCCCCGACATCGGGTTGGTGGCGCAAATAAGGCTATGATAAACTAGAATACAAGAGCTATTCTAAATCAATAAGAATATGCACATCATCAGCCGTACAAAACTGCGGCAATTTTCTGGAAAACACGCCGATGCTGTTAATGCCATTAATACTTGGTATAAAATTGCTAGTAAAGCAGAGTGGAAAAACCTGGCTGAAGTTCAAGCTGTGTATTCTCAAGCGGAAGCCGTTGGTAATTTCACGGTCTTTAATATCAAAGGTAATCCCTATCGTCTAATTGTAGATATCGTTTACAAAGACCAAGTAATTTATATCAAGTACATTTTGACTCACGCGGAGTATGACAAAGATGAGTGGAAAAATGACCCTTACTTTAAACCGTGATACCTACGGAAGGTTACTAGCCGAGTATCTACCAAAAGTGATAGAAAACGATGCAGAAAACGAACAGGCTATTAACCTAGCTGAGGCCTTATCTCATCAAGAAAATCGCAGTCTAGAAGAAACCACCTTGTTAAATTTACTCTTGACTTTAATCGAAAAGTACGAACAAGATCATTATCCCCTTGAAGAATCAGAACCCCATTCAATACTCTGGGAACTCATGGAAGCTAACAACTTACAAGAAAAAGATTTATCAGATATACTAGGTTCAAAAATAATAGTTTCTGATATTCTTATCGGTCAACAAATAATCACAGAAAAACAAGCTGTAAAGTTAGGACAGTTTTTTCACGTTGACTCAAGTTTATTTTTATCTACTCAGTAAATTTGGCCTATATTAGGTGATGGTTGGTTATAATATAAATATCTATATCTACACTGGAAGAAAATTAAACAAATGGCTAATCTTGAAGAAACCGTCTTAACAACTTTTCTTCAGCTTCCTCAAGAAAAAAAGCTTCTGCTGTAGCTGATGAAGTGAACTACTCTCAATTCCGTTGAGAGTAGTTCAAGAGTAACTTTTGAACGTCTCCAAGAAGCTGGCTTTTGGGTTGCACCCGGCCTACAGATTTTTCTGCTAAAATTATCTACACAACGGTACACAAGCGGGAAAAGCAATAGTCTATGCTAGAAAAAATCGGAATGGGAGAATTCCGGGATCATCTCGCCAAATATTTGAGTTCTACTACTCCCATCGCCGTCACTTGCCAGGGTCAGACGGTGGGTTATTTCTTACCAGCACGACCGGAGCCATCGGAAGCGGAGATCGACGGGTTAAAACGCGCCGCCGAGAGGTTGGATGCGCTTTTACGCGAACAGGGACTTTCTGAAGATGCGCTCGTTCGCGAATTCCGTCAACTCCGGGAAGGCGAGCGTTAGGCTTTCTGCTATGACGAAAAGAATCGTTCTGGATGCCAATATTCTCATCCGTGCCGTGTTGGGGAAAAAAGTACGGGAGTTGACATCCTCGCCGCCCTAAAAGTGCGGCGATTCCTAAACCTCACGATTTAAGTTTCTGCTTCCACCACCGTCGCATACCACAGTTAAAAAACCATGTACTGTCTTACACAGAGTCCACAGACTTTCGCCCCATTTC
>NZ_JAPZSR010000256.1:0-1559 GCF_027531875.1 Microcystis sp. LE19-84.1B
TGGTATAGTTATCGCTGGTTGATAGAACGCTATCATTTTGTTTTAAAAAGTGGTTGTGGATTAGAAAAACTGCAATTAGAAACGGGTCGGAGAATTGAGATGGCTTTAGCTACCTATTCAATTGTAGCTTGGAGATTACTCTGGTTAACCTATCAAGCACGCTTACACGGAGAGGAGAGTTGTGAAAGTTTTTTGGAAGAACATGAATGGCCATCTTTGTGTGCCACTATTCATAAACATGGTCCGCCACCTGAAAAGCCGCCCTCCTTGGCCAGAAGCGGTCAGAATGATTGCTTCTCTTGGGGGGTTTTTAGGTAGAAAAGGCGACGGTGAACCAGGTGTTAAAACTATTTGGTTGGGACTGGGAAGGTAACATGATATCAGCCAGACTTGGAAACTATCTCATCAAATTGGTCCCCCCCATAGAACCCCCTTGAGCCATCTTGCACACTTTTCTCTTTTTGTCAAATTTTATGTTAAGAAAGATGTGACTAATGGATAGCTTAATAAGGGGGGCAGGGGGGATCGAACCTAAAATCCATTTTAATTTAATTATAACCAGCTACTTAAGTAAGCTAAAACGGATTTTAACCGCCTATCCTTAGATTAGCTGTCTCGGAGTCTCGGAGTCTCGACTAGGAAATTAATTTTGCACGACTACTTAACTAACACTCCATTCAGAAAAATTTCGGCAATACCTTCGGCCATTTCTTGTAAAGCTAAGGGGGAAGCATTGCTATCTAAAATAGTTTCACTGGAAAAACCAGCAATTGCAAACATTCCTAGAAAAACCTGGGCCACAATTTTCGGATTCATGGGACGATAGATACCACGATCGATCGCTGTTTGAAAAAAAGCCTCGGCCACATCGGTCATTTTAGCAATTACCTCCGATTGAATCCGCTCTTTTAATTCGGGGTGAAATTGTGCCTCTATAAAACAAACTCGCAATAAATCGCTATTTTCTCGCATTCTCAACACCCTACGTCGCATCACCTGCGCTACCGCTTTATAACTGCCCATTTCGCTCAATTCCGTCAGCAAGTCGGTGAGAATATCCACCCATCCCCTAGTGGCCACTTCGATTAAAATCGCCTTTTTGTTGGGAAAATAACGAAATAAAGTTCCTTCTGCCACATTTGCTTTTCCTGCTAGGTCTTTGGTCGTGGTTCCTTCATAACCCTTAGCGGCAAATAAACGTAAAGCGGCCTGTAGAATACGACTACGGGTATCTTCTTCCCCAGAATTGGTCTCAGTTAGGGAACGTTGAAAAAGACTTTGCATAATTATTGACAGCTAGAACGGGATAGAGCCATTGTCATCGATCAAGTTAGGTGTTTACTCAAATGCTTCATAAAATTTTGAGTAATTGGAGTAACTTGGCCTTTAACAACGAGCGCACGAGCTTAGACCTCCTGCAAAAATAGGGCTCTTCTGGTTTCTGTGTGGAAACGAGGTCTATACTGATAGAATATCCGCAAAATAGCCCTAAAAGTCTTGCCCGATAAGCATTTCACGATTCCATAAGCAAAAATTATCACACAAAGTCGAGAAGAGCC
>NZ_JAPZSR010000057.1:0-31706 GCF_027531875.1 Microcystis sp. LE19-84.1B
CAGGTTTGCTGATCACCCTAAGTAGGGCGAGAGCCTTCGAGATGTTAGGGACTTGCGCTTTGATAATGTGCCATCTGGCCGGTCTGGTTCTTCTACAGAGCGATTTTCTGGCTGGGATATTATTCCCACGCAAGTCCCTTATCCCAGAAACCATGAGACTCTTGCTAGAACAAATGAACTAAAAAAATCTCTCGTCACCATTCTTGCCAGAATTATGAGAATTACGTTACATTTAGTTAAGATTTAATTGGCTGCGGGGATTAATCTCGAAAAAATAACGTAAAGTCCTTGACAAAAACAGCTAAATGAGTTAAGCAAAAATCTTTATCCTAGAACCACTAAACAAACATGAAACTATCCTGGAAAACGATTTTACTGTGGACATTGCCCGCCCTTGTGGTCGGTTTTTTCCTCTGGCAAGGCACTTTTGCCACCGCCACCAGTAATATCGGCAATAACACCGCCAGTACCCGCATGACCTACGGACGCTTTCTAGAATACCTAGACAGTGGTAGGGTTGTTAGCGTCGATCTCTACGAAGGTGGCAGAACCGCGATCGTACAGGCCCTAGATCCAGAACTAGAAAACCGAGTACAACGCCTACGGGTCGATTTACCGGCCAATTCCCCCGATTTGATCGCCCGTTTACGCGATTCTAAAATTAGTTTCGATGCTCACCCGATGCGGAATGACGGCGCTTGGTGGGGATTCCTCGGTAATCTACTTTTCCCCTTTTTGCTGATTGCCGCTCTCTTTTTCCTGTTCCGCCGTTCTAATAATATGCCAGGCGGCCCCGGTCAAGCGATGAGTTTTGGCAAATCAAAAGCTCGTTTCCAGATGGAAGCGAAAACCGGCATCACCTTTGATGATGTGGCAGGAATTGACGAAGCGAAGGAAGAATTACAGGAAGTCGTCACTTTCCTCAAACAACCGGAGAAATTTACCGCCGTCGGTGCCAAAATCCCCAAAGGAGTCCTGTTAGTTGGCCCTCCGGGTACGGGTAAAACCCTGTTGGCTAAAGCGATCGCCGGTGAAGCGGGTGTACCTTTCTTCAGCATTTCCGGTTCGGAATTTGTGGAAATGTTTGTCGGTGTCGGTGCTTCTCGCGTGCGCGATTTGTTCAAAAAAGCCAAGGAAAATGCTCCCTGTTTAATATTTATCGATGAAATTGACGCAGTAGGTCGTCAACGGGGTGCCGGTATCGGTGGTGGTAACGATGAACGGGAACAAACCCTAAACCAATTATTGACAGAAATGGACGGTTTCGAGGGGAATACGGGAATTATTATCATTGCCGCCACTAACCGCCCCGATGTTCTCGATTCCGCTCTCATGCGTCCGGGCCGTTTTGATCGCCAAGTAACCGTCGATGCGCCCGATTTTAAAGGTCGTTTAGAGATTTTAGACGTTCACGCCCGCAATAAAAAGCTGGCTAACGACGTTTCCATCGAAGCGATCGCCCGTCGCACTCCGGGGTTCAGTGGAGCAGATTTAGCCAATTTACTCAACGAAGCGGCAATTTTAACCGCCCGTCGTCGTAAAGATGCCATTACCCTCCTGGAGATAGATGATGCGGTAGATCGCGTTATCGCGGGTATGGAAGGTACTCCTTTAGTCGATAGCAAGAGCAAGCGCCTAATCGCTTACCATGAAGTGGGTCATGCGATCGTGGGTACGCTCTTAAAAGATCACGATCCCGTCCAGAAAGTGACTCTGATTCCCCGGGGACAGGCCCAGGGTTTAACTTGGTTCACTCCCAACGAAGAACAGGGTTTAACCACGAAAGCGCAGTTAATGGCCCGGATTTCCGGTGCTTTAGGTGGTCGGGCGGCTGAGGAAGAAATCTTCGGCTATGATGAGGTGACTACCGGTGCCGGTGGCGATTTACAGCAAGTTTCTGATATGGCCCGCCAGATGGTGACTCGTTTCGGGATGAGCGATTTGGGTCCTTTGTCCCTAGAAAGTCAAGGGGGTGAAGTGTTCCTCGGTGGCGGTTTGATGACTCGTTCCGAGTATTCTGAGAAGGTCGCTACTCGCATTGATGATCAGGTGCGATCAATCGTGGAACACTGTCATGAAATTTCTCGGCAAATTGTCCGCGATCATCGCGAAGTGATCGATCGAGTGGTGGACCTGCTGATCGAAAAAGAAACGATTGATGGGCAAGAATTCCGGCAAATTGTGGCTGAATACGCCTACGTTCCCGAAAAAGAACAGTTTGTACCACAGTTATAGGTTGATTTCAATCTATGTGCGATCGGGTGGGTTAAGACTCACCCGATTTTTTTATGCTAGTTAGGGTTTGCTGAATAAATGTGAAATGTAGGCAAGGTAAGAGTTTTGTGGCTTTTCTCGCGAAACAGGTGCAAGATTTTGAGAGAATCGTCGTTCAAAACCTTGCGTCTTCATCGGCCCGCGTCCTGTAGGGGCGAAGCATTCGGACAATAACCTATCGGTGAAACCGTAGATTTTCTAACCGAATGCTTCGCCCGTACTTTTTGCCGCAAACCCTAGTTAAGGGTTCAAAAACGGCAAAAATAAAGATTAAATGGCGTAAAATCTGTAAATAGACGATTTAATTGCTTATTATTCATTCTTAATTCTCCTGACTACTGACTACTGGCTACTGACTCCTAACCCCACCAACAAACTTTTTGCCGCAAACCCTAGTCATCGTCATCGTCATCGTCATCATCTTTATTCTGGTCATTATCATCGTCTTTTTGCCGATTTTCCCCGTCTTTATCGCTATCTTCGTCTTTTTGCGGTGATTCCACCGTGGTAGGGACGTTTTTCGGTTCCTCGGCTTCTTTTCCCCCCTGACAAGCACCTAAAACCGTAGTCAAGGTTAACAGAATCAGCAAAACTAAGGATTTGATTTTCATGGTCTTTCTCCCCACTCGATCGATAAATATAACAATTTTAAGACTTTTGGGCGGTGGATAGCTTGGCTAATGCCAAGAAAGTGCATTCCCAGACTAAACGGGGTTGAACGTAGGCTAACAGCTGCCGGCGGGTTTTTTCCAAGATTTCTAAAATCGATCGCTCTCGTCGTCGTTGCCAATCCTCATACTGAAGATAACTCACATACCATAATTGGGTTTCCGTGTCAAGAGTTTGAGCAATAATTTTGGCTAATTCCAGTGCTTGGGAGAGTTTTAGGGGAAATTTGCTCAAAGATCGCGGTAAATCTTGGGGGAGACTGTCGAGAAATTCTAAAGCGGCGATCGCTTCTCCGGGGCTACCTTGAGCTAAACCGAGAATTGCTGGATAATTGAGAACGCGAGCGTGTCCGTTAGAGCGCAGGACTTGAGCGAGATTTTCTTCCGAAAGACGCTGAAAAGGGATATGTTGACAGCGAGAAACGAGAGTCGGTAGTAAAGAGGAGGGACTGGGAGCAATTAGGATTAAAGTGGCTTTTCCAGGTTCCTCAAGCGTTTTTAAGAGGGCATTTGCTGCTGATTCCGTCATGGTGTCTGCTTGCTCGATCACTACCACAGAGCGGGACGATTCCAGGGGAGGACGACTTAAAAAGTTAGTAATCTCGCGAATTTGTTCGATGCGGATTTGCGGGGGAGCTTTACGCTTGAGATTGCTTTCCTGTGCTTCTTTTGCGGTGAGCAGTTTGCCTTGGTGTTGATAAGTGGGTTCAATCCAGAGTAAATCAGGATGATTGCCCCCCAGAAAGCGTTTCAGGATTAATTCCCTTGTTTCCGGCGATCGATCTCTAGTTAATAAGTCTTGACAGAAACATTTTGCTGCTAGATTGCGTCCAATCCCTTTAGCGCCGGCGAATAAGTAAGCGGGAGCGATCGAATTGACTTCAAGCGCTCTTTGTAGTAGTTCAATGGCCTGATTTTGACCGATTAACCTTGACCAATTTATCATCTTTTCCCTGCCATGGCTCGCTATTGCTGTTCCTATTTTGTCGGGATTTCTCCTCATCAGACCGGGTTTTTATACGATGATATATTAAGTTTGGGTGAATTTGAAATCATCAAGCGCCGGCCTGATGTCTTGCTTTTATCGGAAGTTCCTAACGATGCTCTCTTTCCCCAGTTAGTGAAAGTGGAATTATTTATTCATCCTCCCACTAGCTCGGAACTTCAGATCGATTTATTGGTAAAAAATCATGAGCTGCCCCTGAGAACTAATAATCGTTGTCGGCAATTTTTCCAATCTATTCACCAGATTATTACCAACAATTATCAAGGTCAATCCCTGACCAGAATTACCGCTTAACCCGATTTGTTCCTGTCTCCGTCAACTGACAAAGACAGGGACAAAATACCATCTTATAGCAGTTATCTTAATGGTGAGGTGGGAAGTCTCTAGTTTTTGGGAACGCCAGAACAGTAGCTGGTCATCCAGAGATGATACCAAATTGGGTGCATCTCAATTTGGTCGAAATATCTATATTAGAGCGTTTCTCCTAAAGATGAAGTGTAACCCAATTTAGTATAATGTTTATTCACTTTTCCTGGTAACGCTGGCCATCACCCACGCCAGATAACTTCTGCATCATAGCGATCCAGTTTCGACGGTCGGTGTGCATGGGCTTTGTTAGACTAAGAGCCCACAATCTCAGGAATTGGGCTCTCCCAGGTTTGGTGGGTAAAATGTATTCTAAGATACATTCCTCCTAGCGAGGGAGTGGAAGGAACCACAGAGACACAGAGGACACAAAGATCGATCGATCTAGGTCTATGTCCTCTGGCAATAACAGAAAGGAAAATTGTTAGAGTAATTTCTGTTGTTCAGCTTCCTGAAGAGTTTGATGTAGATGATAAAGAGTAATTAATATTGTCAATCCTAAAATGAGAGACAAGATTGGCAAAGAAACTATCTCCACTCCTACACCATGTTGACGCATTAGATAAGGAAAATAACTGAAGAGAGATACAAGATTAATAATAATTGGCACGAAAAAATAACGGGGGTAATAAAAACCAAAAATAATGGAAATAACATCGGCAGCAAAAAAGTATCTTTCGTGCATCTTCGGCAGTACATAAGGGACAACCAAGACTGAGATAAGAGCCAGTTGAATCATTACTGGTGTAGTAATTTTAAGGTGACTTTTGTAAATTATGTAAACGAGGTACACAATAACAGTTACTGTCAGCAATGAGCCCAGGGGAACAACCCTTGAATAAAATTGATTGGAAATCCATAGATATAGATTAGGAGCATTTAATGTCAGATCTTTAAATGTTCCGGCTTGATTGAGATAAATTGACAATAAACTGTTTATTGATCTGCCTGCCATCCAACTTGGAACTAGAGAGATAAAATATACTAAGGGAACAATTAATAATGAAGACCAAGAGATATATTTTTTGACACCAAGCATGATTAAAAAAGGCGCAAAAAACATTGCTTGTTGCTTAAAAGAAACAGCGATACCAAAACATATTAATCCTAATATATTTCGCTCAATAGCTAGATAATAGAGACAGGCAACTAACCAAAATGTATAAAGCATATCTGTCTGTCCCCAGTAAGAACTATTCAAAAAAACTGTAGGGGAAAACAAGACAATAATAGCAGCAATAATTGGTAATTTGCCTCTAGAATATTTGAGGCGAACTAGCTTATAAACAAAAAAAGCACAGAGAAAATCAAAAGGGATTGTAATCAGCTTGATAGCAAGAATTTTAGGCAAACTAGAATAAATATAAGAAGCAATAACCATTAAATACAAGTAAGGAGGATTGTAGTTAGCAAAATCATATTTAAAAGCACTAAATCCTCCGTTCTGGACGATAAAATCATACCACTTACTGTAATATTTCATATCCGAGGTTGAGTTTTGCCAGCGACTCAGCCGTAGTAAAAAGGCAAGAATTACACTAATTATCACAATGGTTTGATTTTCAAATCTGCGCCAGAAACTTTGTAGTAAATTCATGAAAAATAACCTAATTAAACATCAAATATTAAGTGTAAGTAGCTGGTTGTAATTAAATATGAAACGTGGGATTGGCATCTTGCCCGTCCACAGGAACTAGAAGCCTCTTCCACCCTCCAACAACTGTAACCGTTCAGGGGGGGGGGTGTCAAGCAGTCAGTGGTATTGACTGTGTGGAAGGACTCTCCTGGAGCAGCAGAGAGGGAGAGTTACTATCCCTCCTAGAGGCGCAGATCGCTTCGGTCATAAATTCCAAGACATTGCGTTTATGAGAACGCAGACTCGTCACTACTGTCAGCATCTGCGCTACAAAAACACTACCCGCCTTACTTTGGGAGCCAAAGCTAGTGTGCCGCCACAGCACTGCTGGGCGAACTGCCCTCTGGGCAGCATTATTTCTCGGCTCCAATCCCTCCATCGTGACGAACAACCAGACGGCTTCCACTTTCAGCAGTTGGCGCTGAGAGGTAGACAAACCGAGAGTGCCAACAGATAGCATAATCCTACGCTCTCCCCAGTGAATATTACTTCTCGGTTAAGAGAATTTGGGTTCTGTTTTGATCATCTTCGACGATGAAAAAAATGCTCTTTTTGGCTCTCTTGGGTAACGAACCACAAAGACATAGAGGACACAGAGATTGATCGATCCTGTATCAGTTAAACTTATCACACAAAGAATAAGAGAGCTGCTCTTTTTGGTGCTTGATAGATTTATCGAGAAAAAATCGATAATTGTTTTAGTTTTTGCCTTCCTGCGTCGATTTGAGCGGAGGAAATTGACGACGTAAAAGCAGGGAATTACTCACTACCATAACCGAACTAAAAGCCATCAAAGCTGCTGCTAAGGCCGGACTGAAAGCTAGACCCCAACGGGGCAGTAATAAACCACCAGCAATGGGAATAGCAAATGTATTATAACCCAAAGCCCAAAAAAGATTCTGTCGGATTTTTTGCCATGTGGCCAGACTTAAATGCAGAGATTGCACCACATCTTCTAGGCGATCGCTAATTAAAACGATCCCGGCCGTTTCCATGGCCACTTCCGTGCCACCGGCCAGAGCAATACCGATGTTAGCCTGTCCTAGTGCGGGAGCGTCATTGATACCATCCCCGACCATAGCGACGATTTTGCCCTCTTTTGTCTGTAGGTCGGCAATTAAAGCGGATTTTTCGGTGGGAGCAACTTGGGCATAAAATTGACTAATACCCAAACTATTAGCGATCGCTGTCACCACTTCTTGGCGATCACCACTGAGTAAAATCACCTCTAAACCGAGTTTTTGCAACTGATTAACGGTTGTTTGAGCATCGGGACGTAATCGATCCTGAAAAGCGATCGCGCCGAGTAATTGTTCTTCCATACCCAGATAAATCACCGTTTTACCCGCCTCTAAAAGCTCTTGAATACTGGGGATAGTTTCATCGATTTTAATGCCGTTCTGTGCCAACCATTGCCGATTTCCTAGAACAATTTTTGACCCCTGCACCCTTGCCGAAACTCCCAATCCGGCCACAGTTTGAAAATCTTCCCCCGTCAGGTTAGTAGGAGGAGTAACCGCGTCTAAAATCGCTTGAGCAAGAGGATGATTAGTACCACTCTCCACTACTGCCGCTAATTGTTGAATTTCTAGGGAATTAAGCTCAGAAAAACTCAAATAATCGGTAATTTCTGGATGACCTTGGCTAAGGGTTCCCGTTTTGTCAAAAACCACCGTTTGCAGTTGCGAGACGGTTTCCAAAACATCGCCCCCTTTAATTAAAATACCCCGTTCGGCTGCTAAACTGGTTCCCACCAGTAGGGCCGTTGGTGTGGCTAAACCGAGAGCGCAGGGACAAGCGACCACAAGCACAGAAATCGCTAATTTTAGGGACAAAAGTAGGGGAGAAGTGGATTGAATCATCTCGTGGTGTCCTGTGGTTGATCCTAACACCTCTGGAAAGAGCCTAGTTCCCCAAAAATACCAAAAGAGCAGCACAATTAGGGCAATTATCATGACTCCGTAGGCAAAATAACCCGCTACCCGGTCCGCTATCTTCTGTACCGGGGCCTTGCGAGTTTGGGCTGATTCCACGGCTGCGATAATCTTAGCTAGGGTGGTATCGGTCCCCACCTGACGAGTTTGCACAGCGATCGCACCAGAGAGATTGAAACTACCAGCAATGACTAAATCTCCCATTTCCTTAACCACCGGCAGCGATTCCCCCGTTAATAAAGCTTCATCTACCGTGGTTCTTCCCTGAATAATCTCCCCATCCACGGGAATTTTTTCCCCGGGTAAGACGCGCACCCATTCCCCGACGCGCAGCTGTTCCACCGGAATCGCCACACCCACACGGTCATCTGTACTACCAATTAGGTGAGCCACTGCCGGTTGTAGGGAAGTAAGCGCTTCTAAGTCTGCGGCTGCGCGATGACGGGAATGCGCTTCTAGAGTCCGTCCGAGGAGAATAAAACCTAACAGCATGACTGGTTCATCAAAAAAGCACTCTAGACCGAGATTAGGGAAGATAAGAGCCAAACAACTGGCTATATAGGCGCTACCTGTGCCTAAACTAACGAGAGTGTTCATATTTGGCATCCCGTGCCGTAATCCCCGCCAACCATCGATGAAAATATCGCGGCCGGGGAATAAAATGGCTAGGGTGGCTAAGGTCCAGTGAAAAGCAATACTTTGAAGGATGGGGATTTCTGGTCCCCCGATGTGGTGTAAGTGACCAATCAGGGAAAAAACCAGTAAACAACAAGCGATCGCTAATCGGTATAATTGTTGTTGCCGTTCTTTTTGTTGGTTTTGCAGCCGTTGATTTTGTTGAGAAAGGGGAGTCGATGAGCTGCGCGGTTGGGTGGGGAATCCAATCGCGGTTAATTTTGCGGCTAACTGCTCTGGTGCGATCGCATCTGGTTGGTATTCAATCACGGCAATTTCCGTGATTAGATTAACTTGGGCCGATTTTACCCCTTGATTTTGGCTGAGTTGTCTTTCTACGGCACTCACACAGCCGGCGCATTTCATGCCTTTTACGTCTAGAGTAGCGGTTTTTAGTCCAGTTTCGGCGGCTAGGATCATAGAAAAAGTAGGCAAGGATGGTCTTTACTTCTATCCTAGAAATTCTCGGCCGATTTTTAAACTATTTTGGCGATCTCTTCCGGATCCATTCTCGATCGGCAATAGTTAGACTACAATAGTGTCAACTTAGTCAAAGGACTACAAAGGTGGTAATGATATGCGGCGTTATCTCAGAGAAGCATGGAAGGATATAAAACAAGGTGAAAACCTTGATCTCTACATAATAATTCCTACTGCGTTAGTAATTGGCATACTAAACTTGTTGGGTATTAAGGAGGTGGAGTCTAAATTAAGTGCGATAACTTTAGTAATTCTAGGCTTTATAGCAGGCTCTCTACTATCAAATCGAAAATCTACCAAAGAATTAAAAGAAGCAACAAACAATGTTCAATCATCTACCAACGACTTAAAAGCAGAAATTATCAATGAAGTAAAAGAAGCAACAAACAATGTTCAATCATCTACCAACGACTTAAAAGAAGAAATTATCAATTTCAGAGAAGCAATTAACAACGGAAACCTTAAAATAGATCAACAAAATACTCTTTATGAAGAGCTTATTAAACGGATTTTAAAAAATAAAACTCCTGAAAAGATAACTTTCATTCAACATTCAGGAGTTTTACTTAGGGATAAAATCCTTGCTCCTCTCATGCGCTTAAACACGAAGATTATTCTTTATCAACAGTGCGATGAAATCTGGGATACTCTTAATTTAGGTGGAGATACAAAGGATAGGATTTCAGGAGTTCCAAAGGAATTGTATTTGAGAGAACGTAACAACCGAAATGATCCTAATAATTGCTATAAGGCTAATCTCTACATAAAACGCTTTTATTCCCCTGCATCTGTTAGGGCTGTCTTGGTTGATAGCGATGTATTAATTATAAGTTGGTACGTTTATTCTCAAGACGACGAAGGAAAAACAAACATAAAAGGCTCAGAATATCCCGGATTAATGGTTTTCAAAGAAACGACTGAATTTGCTATCTTGAAGTTTATGCTGGAAACAATCTGTAAAGATCTTGATAAAGAATGTTTAGATCAACCTGAAGATTATCCAGGATCTCAGTTAATTCATATACACGAAGCTAAACCCCATTGACAGAGAACACCGTAGCTGCAGGGTGCGTTCCCTAATGCAATTGCGATGCCGAAGGCACTGCATAGCAGCACGCCGATCTGGTAGGGTGCGTTAACGAAGTGAACGCACCTTATCTAATGTTCAAAATTCGGGCGTTACGCTGACGCTAACACACCCTACTGGACTGACACAGCTAAAATAGGGCAATAGATAGGCTCAACTGAGGACATCAATCATGAGAAGATGTAGGCGAGATAAAGTTCATCTGACAGTCGCACAACGAGAAAACTTTGAACAAATCAGTGGGGGAGGGTTCATAACAGAGTACGCTAATCGGCATAACACGCTTATCGTAATCTCTGGATGATCTTGGAGACGATTCCTTGGAGCATCATCATGAGCAAGCTTGTAAGCTTTCAATGGTAACTACTGTTAGCACCATTGAAAGCTTAGGTTGAGGATTAATGATTCTGATACAATCTTCAGTCAAAGCTAAGTTGACCACTAAGGTTATCTGGCAAGCCAAAAGCTTACAGTAATTTACAGAGTCAACGAGCACGACAAGAGTTTACTGCTGGTAGTATGTACAGATGTGCATACTATAATTGAGATGGCTTACCAATGGAATAGAGACAAGGCAGCAACCAATCTTCGCAAGCACGGTATTGACTTTGCTGATGCAGTATCGGTTTTTTCAGATGATCTGGCAATTACCATTCCAGACGAACGGTTTGGTGAGGAACGGTTTGTCACAATCGGTGTCGATGCTTTTGGCAGGGTTTTAGTGGTTGTTTACACGATACGGGACGATGAAACTCGGATCATCTCCGCCCGCAAAGCAACTCGGCAAGAACGACAACAGTATGAGGAAGGATAATTATGGAAGCGGAATATGATTTTAGTCAGGGTAAACGAGGGGCGATCGATCCAATACCACCTGGAAAAACTCGTATCACAATCCGGTTAGATGATGAGGTTTTAGCGTGGTTTCGTGAGCAAGTTCATTTAGCAGGTGGAGGAAACTACCAAACCCTTATTAATGAAGCATTGCACCAGTATATTCAGCAAAGCCGTGAGCCTTTGGAAGAAACCCTACGCAGAGTTGTTCGTGAAGAACTTGAGCGCATTGAGCGATGAAGTGCTTGCAGAGGGCTAACATTCAAATGCAGCGGACGGTTGAAAGCCGCTGGCGCTGAGTTCGAGGATATCTGCCGCCGCTGATTTGAGACGTTATACTGAATCGGTTTTTAATAGCATGATTAACTCCCAATCCCACTTGAAAAACCCGCTCCCTTCTCCCCACTGCTGTAACAAAAAACAACTATCCCCCGATAGCGATCGCTAAAGGTCGAATAATTATAAATTTTTGCTAAGGGTGGGGTCAGATATAGGAATCATGGCTAGAATGAGCTTAATTGTCAGGAATTTAGTGCGATCACCTCGCCCGTAGGTTGGGTTGACGCAAGGAAACCCAACATCAATCAACTCATAACAGAGTGCGATGCCGAAGGCACTGCGTAGCAGCACGCTGATCTGGTAGGGTGGGTTAATGAAATGTAACGGTGCGATTCGTTTCTAGGGGAATAAATAGCCTAGAGTGCTGATAAAACAGCATAACTGACAAAAAGGATGTAGGTGAAAGACCTACCCTGTAAGGGATACAGTGACTCCCAACCTGCCCCCAGTGACTAGACTCGGAAATCTAGCGCTCTTGGAGGAACTCTGGCAAAAATCTTACAGTCTCTCAACTCTGGCTCTCTTATGGGGTAAGCCTTCAAGCGAGTGCTAACTAACAGAAACCCGAAATCTGAGTTTTTATTAGAAAAAAAGTTAGCGTTCCCTTGTCAAGCAAGGGTTTCAAAACCTAGATTCGGTCAGGGATTTCCGAAAGTCCCAGAAGAGCGCTAGAGGCTGAAGCGGGGAACAAGGACGCAATCAGAGCCAAAACAGATAGGCGCAAGGAGCGTTAATGGGGAGTGCGATGCCGAAGGCACTGCATAGCAGTACGCCGATCTGGTAGGGTGGGTTAACGAAGTGAACGCACTAATTCCCTCGCAAACCCTCAAAATAAAGCTCAAATGCGATAGAGTGAGGGACAAATAAAATTCAGAAAGTGCTGTGAGGGAAACCGTCTATATTGAAACCAGCATTATTGGCTATCTGACAGCCAGATCGACCCGAAATTTGGTTATTGCTGGGAATATCGAAACGACAAGGGACTGGTGGCAAAATCGCCGTAATGATTTTCTTCTCTATATTTCACAGGTTGTTTTAGATGAAGTCGCTAAGGGAGATACAGAGATTGCTTTGAAAAGGTTAGAAATTGTCAATGAAATGCCTTTGGTTGAACTCAATCAGGCTGTACGCAACTTGGCAGCCCAGTTTCTTATACGAAGCAACCTTCCTGCCAAAGCTTCTGATGATGCGGTTCACATTGCTGCGGCGACTGTCCACGGGCTAGATTACTTGTTAACATGGAACTGTAAACATATTGCCAACGCTCAAATTCAGAGGAAGTTGGCAGAGATCAGTCTTGATTTGGGATAAGTACCTAGGCAAAATTAATTACACATATCTAACCCCGCTCTTGCCTCTTGCCTCTTGCCTCTTGCCTATCTTCACTAGGAAATTAATTTTGCACGACTACTTACGAGTTAAGTACCTAAGCAAAATTAATTACACATATCTAACCCCGCTCTTGCCTCTTGCCCCTTGCCTCTTGCCTATCTTCACTAGGAAATTAATTTTGCACGACTACTTACCCATAATTTGTACTCCTTACGAACTTTTAGGAGATTATAACGATGTGGCAAGATGACATTTTAGATGAAATTCATAAATTTCGAGAAGAACACGCTAAATCCTTTAACTACGATTTGGATGCAATGTTTGTAGATTGGCAAAAAAGACAAGCAGAAAGTGGCAGGCAGGTAGTCAGCTTACCACCAAAGCAAGGTCTAACAAGTCGTTGGAGCCGACCAAAACAGGATGAACCACAAGAATCTCAAATCTAATCGTGGCGGCTCAACTTAGCCGTTATGCCGACCAGCGAGTCAAGTGCGATCGTTCAGATTGTAGCGATCGCTGATCTGGTAGGGTGCGTTAACGAAGTGAACACACCTTATCTAATGTTCAAAATCCGTGCGTTACGCTGACGCTAACACACCCTACATCATACTCGATCGCCAAGATTAAGTGATTGCCAAAGCGATCGGGTATAACACAGTGCGATCGTTCTGATCGTTAATGAAATGTAAAGCATCTTTTGATACTAAACTTAAGTTTTGAAGTGGAGTAGCAAGTGTTGTTTAGATGCAATTTGAATGGAATCCGGACAAAGCAAACTCAAACTGGAAAAAGCATGGTGTTTCATTCAACGAGGCATCTACTGTTTTCAACGATCCTTTATCTATAACATTCCCTGATCCAGATCATTCCTATGGTGAGGAGCGTTACGTTATCATTGGATTATCAAATGCTAATCGCATCCTGATAGTCCCTCATACAGATCGAGCAGATCGAGTTCGGATTATCAGCGCACGAGAGGCAACCCGAAATGAGCGGAGATTTTATCAAGATGGAGAGTAATCACGAGCTAGAAGACGACTCAAGACCTGAGTATGACTTTAGCAAGATGCGGGGTGGTGTTAGAGGAAAATATGTCGAACGCTACAGAGCAGGAACAAATATAGTATTACTAGATCCAGATGTTGCTCAAGCATTTCCAACCAGTGACTCGGTTAATGAGGCACTTCGACTACTCATGCAAATCGCCCAAAGGCAGAAGTCTAACAATGCGTTGGAGCCGACTTCTCAAATGTGATCTTCAAAAGCTGTAGGGTTCGTTCCCTAATGCAGGATTTTTGAGAACGCACCATGCACATTGATTGAAGCTGTGAGGTTAGGTACGATGCCGAAGGCACGGCCTAGCAGTACGCCGATCTGGTCGCGTAAGGGGCGGGCTATAATGAACATAGATAGATAGTCCGTCCTCAGCAGTTAGAAAATAATGCCTCAAGCACTCGAAGCCGTATTTGATGGGACAGCCCTTCAACTGGAAGAACCCTTAAACCTAGCCGCAGGCACGAGGGTGACAATTATCATTGAAAGTGTTTTACCCAATGAAGTAAAACCACCTAAAACGTTTCTGAAAACTGCTCAGTCTCTGCAATTACAGGGTGAACCTGATTGGTCAGAAAAAATTGACCAATATTTGTCTGGTGAAACCATTGACCATAATGACTGTTGAGGAATGTTAGCGAAGATTCCCAATGTTTAGGTTAAAATAGAGGGGCAAAAGTTGCCACAGGGTCGCTTCAATGACAGTTCGACAACCCCGCTACAGCAAAGAAGAATTTGCCCGACGTGGACACGAAGTCTATGAGTCTCAGGTACGCTCCCAAATCGAGGAAGGGAATCATGGGAAGATTGTAGCAATAGACATCGAAACAGGGGCTTTTGAAGTGGCTGACGACAGCCTAACAGCTGCTAAACAACTGTTAATACGTTTTCCTGATGCACAAATATTTGGTATTCGCATTGGACATCGTGCCGTCCATCGTTTTGGCTTTCGTTCCCCCAGTGTGTTGCCATGATGATGGGGAGCGTCAATTCGCGCCGAGAAGCAATTATTCAATTCGTAGTGCTAGGCGAAAATCACCAGAGGCAAGCGATTAAAGCAGTTATTGACACTGGTTACACTGGATTTATCACGTTGCCTTCTGCTATCATTACAACCCTAGGATTAACGTGGTATATGCAAGAAGAGGGAATCTTGGGCGATGGAAGCCTCTGTATGTTTAACGTATTTGAGGCAACTGTGATCTGGGATGGTCAGATCAAATCTATTGAAATCAATGAGTCAGAGACAGATCCATTAGTTGGTATGGGTTTACTTGATGGCTATGAGTTGAATATTCAGGGTTTTGCTGGGGGATTAGTGACAATTAAACCTTTGTCATAGTCTCTAGTTAGAAAAAGGCGTTGTCAAATTGAAAGATAGTCAGAATCAGCACCGGAACTGAAATTACTTTGATAACAAGGATTGCATTGCATCTTTCCCATTCTGATCTGACAATGCCAACCCTTGAGCCGGGATTTTAGCGACATTCCTGATTTTCCTGGCATTTACGCAGTCAGGCATAGATATCAGGGATTGCTTTACATTGGTAAAACCAAAAGTTTACGAGGTCGTTTTAAAGGTGGACACAAAGCTTTTTTGTGGGCTTGGCTGGATCAATACAACAGCGAAGATGTACGCCTAGCAGTGCAGACAATACCTTACTGGAAAAACCCTGCGCTACTATTAGAACTAGAGGCGATCATTTTGAGAGCGACTGAGCCACCGTATAATGTTCAAATTCCGATGGAGTCCTAACCCATGCGAGCGAAACTTTCAGAGCAAATCTCGTCCACTGATGCAGAAATTATTTTAAGACGCTTACCAGACTGGATTCAGGATGCTTTGATTGCTCGCGCTACTGAAATTGATTATCCCGTTGAAGCGATTCTTGAGATGGCGATCGCCAGTTTTTTAGACACAGAAGCATTAAGTTTTGCCGACTGTAAGCCAGGGCGAGGTCGATAAGTGCGATCGCCGATCTTGTAAAGTGCGTTCCCTAATGCAAGTCCTACTGCTCCACCAATAGATTTTTGGGAACGCACCCTGCACATTGATTGAAGCTGTGAGGTTAGGTGCGATGCCGAAGGCACGGCGTAGCAGTACACTGATCTGGTCGCGTAAGCCGTAGGGTGCGTTCCCTAATGCAAGTCCTACTGCTCCACCAATAGATTTTGGGGAACGCACCATGCACATTGATGGAAGTCGTTAGACCGCTTCAATTTTAGGGTAATAGTTGCTAAAGTCCGCTAACCTCACCAGTGAACCCACCTAGGGAGAGGTTTTTGATCGCTAAAAAATTCTTTCCTCTCCATAAAAACGATAAAATCTCTATTCTGCAAGCATAAAGAGGCTTCATACAAATTTAAAGGCACATTTAAGCCGTATAAATCGAATATTTCCAGTTTTTTCAGCTAATCAAGCCATTAATGGCTTGATTTCTTTGCATCTAACCCAAACAGTATATTTTTTCTTCGATGTATTGAAAATGTTTTTTATTTCGTATAGAATACAATTCGAGAGAAAATACCTAGCAATCTCCCATAAATAAACAAAGGAGCCGATGACATCGTGATCCCTGATCCTAGATCCCCAAAACCGAAAACCCTCTTACCTTTTATTTCTCTAGCTACGGCTGCCGTCGTCACAACGGGAATCGGACTAGCTTCTAGTCCCCTATCGGCATCGAGTAATCTGCTGGCCAGTCCGGATAAACAGCAAGCTAAACAACAAACCGTGGAAATCACCCTAGTTTCCTACGCGGTGACTCAATCGGCCTACTCAAAAATCATTCCTCTATTCGTCAACAAATGGAAAAGAGAGAAAAAACAGGATGTAGTGATTAAACAGAGTTATGGCGGCTCTGGTTCCCAAACCCGCGCTGTTATCGACGGATTAGATGCAGATGTGGTAAATTTGGCCATCGGTTCCGATGTGGAACGCCTGCAAAAAGCGGGTTTAGTTAACCCCGGTTGGCAGAAAGAATTACCCAATAACGCCATCGCCACTCGTTCCGTGGTAGCTTTAGTTACTCGTCAGGGCAATCCCAAAGGAATCCGCAACTGGCCGGATCTAGCCAAATCGGGGATTAAAGTGATTACTGCCAACCCGAAAACCTCTGGGGTGGCCCGTTGGAATTTTCTGGCCCTGTGGGGAGCGGTAACTCAAACTGGCGGCAATCAAGCACAAGCGACCAGTTTCGTCCGCAATGTCTATAAAAACGTGCCTGTACTACCCAAAGATGCCCGGGAAGCCAGCGATGTCTTCTTTAAACAGGATCAGGGGGATGTGCTGCTTAACTACGAAAACGAGGTGATTCTGGCCCGTCAAAAAGGAGAAACCGGTTTTTCCTATACTATTCCTCCGGTCAATGTTTCGATCGATCCGCCCGTGGCCGTAGTGGATAAAATAGTTGATAAACGCAAAACCCGGGAAGTAGCGACAGCTTTTGCCCAATTTCTCTTTACTCCCGAAGCGCAGCGGGAATTCGCCAAGGTGGGTTTCCGTCCGGTTAATGCTAATGTGGCTAAAGAGTTTAGTAAACAATACCCAAAAGTGCCGAATCTGTTCTCTTATACGGCGATCGGTAGTTGGGAGGAGATACAGAAAAAATTCTTCGCTGATGGGGCGATTTTTGACCAAATTCAGCGTTAATTAGTAGTGAGCCATCAGCTGTCAGCTAGATAGTGCTTGCTGAATAAATGTGAAATGTGGGCAAGGTAAGGGTTTTGTGGCTTTTCTTGCGAAACAGGTGCAAGATTTTAAGAGAATCGTCGTTCAAAACCTTGCGTCTTCATCGGCCCGCGTCCTGTAGGGGCGAAGCATTCGGGCAATAACCTATCGGTGAAACCGCAGATTTTCTAACCGAATGCTTCGCCCGTACTTTTTGCCGCAAACCCTAGATAGCAGAGATAGTTGATTGCTGATGGCAAAAAAAACAAAACTAATAGTTAGTAACTAAAAAAAGATGTATCTACTTGACAAAATCAAAAACGGAAGCTTGGTATTGATTGGTTACTTATTATCGCCCCTGTGTTGGTGGAACGATCTAATTTTTAATCTGCCGATCGCCTACGGTTTCGGTCGTTTAATTGCTTGCTTACACGCCGATTTTTTTCTACCTGCGGCCATGGTTGGTTATTGGTTATCTAATCTTGTGGGAATTTTGCTGATGCAATTCGGAACGAAAGAATTAATCGGTGGAGAGAAAGAAGAACGCAATTGGCCAAAAGAATTAAGAAATGGATTACTTTCCTCGACTGCCTATACATTAGTTATTCTGGTCTTGATCCATTTTCAGGTATTAGAAATGCCCCTGTTATCCTCGATCGCTACTTTTTCCCCGTGATTCCCAAAACCTACTTAAACAATAGCTTAATTTTCTTAGCCATCTTGTTAACATCGCTAAGTTTTACGGATTTAGCGATCGCTATTGATCGGCATCCCCAAGGATTTGCTTGGGAAAAATCCCTGATGTTATCTATTCATCAAACCGCTAATTTAAACCTAAACTTTTTGGCCATAAAACTAACGGGATTAGGTACTTATTGGGGAGTAGCCCCGATACTGACAATTTCACTGCTGATTTTTGCCCTAAAAAAATACTGGTATGGATTCGCTTATCTCCTTGTAACCATGGCGGGAGGTTGGGCAATTAGTTATAACCTCAAGATTCTTTTTCATCGGAATCGCCCGCAATTTTGGCAGTTATTTTATCCCTTACCCGATGATTTTGCCTTCCCTAGCGGTCATGCTTTATTTAGTTCCCTGTTAGTGGTTTCTTTACTGATCCTATCTTGGAGAACGCGCTGGTTTTTAGGGGTAGTTTTACTGGGGATTCCCTTGGTTTTGGTTATTGCTTGGACCCGTCTTTATTTAGGAGTTCACTTTCCTAGCGATATCCTTGCCGCTTGGCTTTTAGCGATCGCTTGGTCTCTCTTAGTTCATCTCTGGTGGCGACAGTTATTAGAGACACCCAAGGCGATCAACACCCAAGAGGAAATTAATAATTAGTTGACCGACTTGCTGCCAAGAAAAATATCACGTTATACCTAAATTTTTGGATAAAGCTAATCAAAGCCTTATAGTAATTATCGTTTGATATTCGTCGCTGACACTGAATCATGAAACCAAAAATGCCTAAAGGGAAGGGTCTATTCCTGGGACGGTTTCAAAGCCGTCCCCTTGCTTTTATCACTTTAGTTCTTCTCTGCATTTTAACCTTTACCTTAGCACCGTCATCGCCCCTGATGGCCACGTCTAAATCTGAGACTAAGATAGACTTTGTATCGCCGGTTTGGTTAGCACAAAATCTCAACGATCCGAAGTTAAAAATTCTCGATGTGCGGATTAATCCTTTGGAATATATCACCGGTCATTTACCGAAAGCGGTGAATATAGCCGATAATAATTTTCGCGGTCCGAACGGATTTTTGCCGGTTCAATATTGGCAAGAGGATAAAATTGGCAGCCTCTTTGCCGCTGCGGGAATCACTAATGGCGATCGAGTGCTGGTATATTCCGATGGTCGCGATGTCTTGGGGGCAACCATGGTGGCTTATTTATTAGAGCGATCGGGTTTCCGAGATGTGGCCGTCTTAGATGGTGGTTTTAAGGGTTATAAGGCTTCTGAACAAAAGGTAACTAAAGAATTCCCTAAATATCAACCAGGGAGCTTTACTGTCCGTGATAATCCCTCGATTCGGGTGACTTTGGCAGAAGTAGAAAAATTGATCGGCAAACCGGATGTGGTTGTTATCGATCCCAGGCCCGAAGAACTTTTTCAGGGAAAACAGGATATCTGGCTGAGAAATGGTCATATTCCGGGGGCGAAAAATATACCCTGGCCGACCTTTACGGAAGCGAATAATCCCGATGAATCCCTGAAAAATCCCCATAAATTGAAATCTTTAGACGAAATCAGGAATATTCTTGCCCAACGCAACATCAAGCCCTCGGATAATATTATTGTCAGTTGCAGTACGGGACGGGAAGCGACTTTACAGTATGTTGTTCTCAAACATCTGCTCGGTTATCCCAAGGTGCGAATTTACGAAGGTTCTTGGACAGAGTACAGTACCACGGATCTGCCCGTCGCTACTGGGCCAGAAAAAGCGGTCTGAAGTCAAGTTTGTCGGTCTATACTCGTTGTGTTTAACCATCTTACCCAAGATGGTTTTTTTGTTAGGGTAGGTTCCCGAGGATGGCTAAGTTAGACTAAATCCGTTGAGTAACGCACAGAAAACGGGTTTCTCCGAGAAACCCGTTTTCTGAATTTAGTATTAGACAGACGCAAAAAAACCTCGGCGCTCATCCCGAGGTGAATTTAGGAGATTTGAGCTTATTTTGACGTAAAGTTGACGGGAATTAGCTAAGGGCGTTGATCACATAATCAATGTAGGAATTAGCTTCTACAGCAGCATCCCCAGTTAATCCGTGATTGGTTTTGATGTATTTTAAGGCTTCGATATACCAGCTAGGAGATAGTTCAAAGGCACTATTAATTTCACTCAAACCGGCGACCAGATATTCATCGATCGGGCCTGTACCCCCTACCACGAGGGCATAGGTGATAATTCGGATATAGTAGCCGATATCACGAACGCACTTGGATTTCCCCCGCTCATCGTAGGCATAGTTCGGCCCCTGGAGTTGGGTGGTGTAGGGAAATTTTTGATAGACAGCGTTGGCTGCCTCTTGGGCTAAACTGGGGGCTTTTTGGGCGAGGATTTTCACCCCTTCTAGGGTGATGGCGGCCTGACGGAAACGACCGAAGGCTACTTGTAATTCAGCACTGCTGAGAAAACGGCCTTGGGAATCGGCAGTAGCCACTGCTTCGGTTAAAGGTGTTTTGGTCATCGATGGAATTGCTCCTACAAAAGTTTAATCGGATTGAGAGAAGAAAGTCACAGCATCAGGAAACTGCCGCCGCCGCTCGATCGAAGTAAGAAGCGACTTCTGCTAGTAAAGAACTGCAATCCCCACGAGTGATCCCGTTGGGATCGGCTGCTAGGGCAAGGGAAGCGTCTTTGAGCTTGAGAATTCCAGCCGCAACAGAAGCCCCCGGAACCCCTAGGGCGACGTAGGTTTCCCGCAGACCGTTCAAGGCGCGATCATCGAGGATACTGGCATCGCCGGTGAAGGTGGCATAGGTAACGTAGCGCAGGATAATTTCCAAATCCCGCAAGCAGGCGGCGGCACGACGGTTTGTATAGGCGTTACCACCGGGGGCAACTAAAACGGGCTGTTCTGAAAACAAACTACGCGCGGCATCGGTAACGATCGCAGAAGAATTACTGGAAAGACGATTGACCACATCGACGCGTTTATTACCATCTTTGACGAAGGCAATTAGGGCATTGACTTGATTCTCGCTCAGGTATTCCCCCCGGGTATCGGCCTGGGAAACGACTTTGGCAAAGGCATCTAACACCATAGTTTTCATCTCCTATAATGATGATTGGTTTCGGCAAAATATCGAGGTTGATTTTTCTGGCTTTTCTTTATTTTTCCGATAAAGTATCTAGGAGTTTTTCTCTTGGGACTATAATATCGTCCCAGAAAAAAGTTTTGCTCTCCCTTGGCCAGATTTTTTTGTATATCGAGGAACAATTCTTGTTAATTGTATTTAGCGTTGTTATCCGCTCCTAGATACACTTCGTTTTTGCCATAAATTATTTTATAAACCATTTTCCCACTTTTATTTATTAAAAATTGTTTCTCAAAAAAGCGGCAAAAAAATAATTTTTTAGTATAAATCTCAGAAAACTTTCCTAAATGTGTAACCCGATACCAAGAAAAAGTATCACTCTTTTCATCTCTCTAATAATTCGTTTAAGTTATTTAAATAAATGTGCTTTTATATACTAATAATAATTAACTAAATTGAGAGAAATTTCCCAAGACAATTTTGCCGATTGTGCTTCGATATACAAAAAAACTAGCAAGGCAATAAAAATCGACAGGGATTATCCCCGCCGACGCACTGTACTTCAATCTAAAGAGTATTGTAAAACAATTTAAATACAGATATAATCAAAAATAGCCAACAAGTATAAAGCAAGTGGGATTATGGCGATCGCAAGAGACATCACCCAATTGGTAGGACGGACTCCCCTAGTTCAACTGAATCGAATCCCAGTAGCAGAGGGAGTAAAAGCCCGCATCGTGGTCAAACTAGAAAGTATGAACCCCGCCGCCTCGGTTAAGGATCGCATTGGTGTCAGTATGGTGGAGGACGCGGAAGCCGCCGGACTAATTCACCCCGATAAAACAATTCTGGTGGAACCCACTTCCGGCAATACGGGCATCGCCCTGGCCATGGTGGCGGCGGCCAAAGGCTATCGCTTAG
The DNA here is from genome assembly GCF_027531875.1 of Microcystis sp. LE19-84.1B. Taxonomy (NCBI): domain Bacteria; kingdom Bacillati; phylum Cyanobacteriota; class Cyanophyceae; order Chroococcales; family Microcystaceae; genus Microcystis; species Microcystis sp. LE19-84.1B. Next base: position 22,033 of record NZ_JAPZSR010000057.1, read on the forward strand.
TCCTGACTATGCCCGAAACCATGAGTTTAGAACGACGGGCAATGTTAAAAGCTTACGGGGCGCAATTAGAGTTAACCCCGGGTAGCCAAGGCATGAAAGGAGCGATCGCCAGAGCCGAGGAAATAGTCGAAAACACCCCCAACGCCTATAGTTTGCAACAGTTCCGCAACCCAGCCAACCCGAAAATTCACCGAGAAACCACCGCCGAAGAAATCTGGGCCGATACCGACGGACTGGTAGATATCGTTATTGGTGGCGTGGGAACCGGGGGAACCATTACTGGTATTGCCGAAACCATTAAACCCCGTCGTCCCCAATTTCAAGCGATCGCAGTTGAACCCGCTAATAGTCCCGTCTTATCGGGAGGACAACCAGGACCGCACAAAATCCAAGGCATCGGGGCCGGTTTTATCCCGGCAATTTTCCGACCGGAATTAATCGATGAGGTGATTATCGTCGATGATACAGAGGCTTTCGCCTACGCGCGACGGTTAGCTCGTCAGGAGGGACTACTATCGGGCATCTCGGCCGGGGCGGCTTTATGGGCGGCAATTCAGGTGGGCAAAAGACCCGAAAACGAAGATAAATTAATCGTCATGATTCAGCCTAGTTTCGGGGAACGTTACCTCAGCACGGCCCTGTTTAAAGACCTCGAAGATATCGACTAATAGGACAATAAATTGATGGTATTTGAAACGAGGGCGATTCATGGGGCGGTAACGGTTCCCATTTATCTCGGAAGCTATGAATATTCCAGGACCGGCAACCCGACGCGCCCGTCCCTAGATGAACAGGAGAAAAATGCCCTAGTTATCACCTATTTTCTGGCTAATCATCCCAAGATCGATCGAGTTTATTATCCCAGTTTACCCAGTCATCCCCAGCATAGTCTCGCCCGTCATTAGCATCGGGTTAAAGGGGGGATTAACGGCAGCGACGGCTTTTACCTCGCCGGAAAAAGAACGCTTAAAACTGGGAACGAGAATAGGAACGATTTAAAGCGGGATCTGGAAAAGGCGTTGATTGGTTAGGCGAAGTTTTTATCTCATTTGATGGGTTAAGCAATGTTTTTTGACTCGACAGATTGGCAAACGATTATTTTTCGGCTGAGTATGGCTATGGCCGTCGGCTGTCTGATTGGTTATAACCGACAGGGAGGCGGTCGTCCGGCTGGATTGAGAACTTTTATCATCGTTAGTATCGGGGCTGCCATGTTCGTGATGATTCCCCTACAAGCGGAGGGAGATGTGGGTTATGCGTCTTCTAATGCTCTCAGTCGTACTATTCAAGGGGTCGCTTCTGGTGTCGGTTTTTTAGGAGCGGGAATCATCCTACAACAATCCCATCGGGAACTAAATAAGGTACAAGTGAAAGGTTTGACTTCGGCGGCGACTATCTGGTTAGCGGCAGGGTTAGGCGCCGCTTCTGGCTGCGGTTTATGGCAGATGGTTCTCGTGGGAACTTTTTTCACTCTCTCCACCCTCAGTGGCATTAAACGACTGAAGAAAAAACAACCTTTAGCTAAATATATTAAAGGTCGTAAGAAAATATCTCCGATTAATCAAGAAATAGACTCATCGGATAATTCAGCGTCCCATTAATAAAAAAAGTGATAAAAATTAATTTTTTATTAAAAGAGCAAAAGCTTTTCTCTAATGGCTTTTAGCTCAAAAAGTTTATATTTTTTCTGCAATTTATCGTTTAAAAAATATAATAAATTTTTTATAAAATTTTCCGTATATAAATAACACACAAGTATTTTGTATGATAACATTTAGATAGAGTAACTAATTTTTCTAAACAGGAGAAAATTAAATCATGTTCAACCGAAATAAGAGCTTTCAAAGCCTCAAAAATCAAGTCTTCCGGCTGCTGATTTTCCTCTTAACTGTCACTTTGCTCCTAGGGGGAAGAGGAAATGCGATCGCCTTGCCGCTACTCCCCGAACAGTTGGCCGTCATTGACCGTACAACAGCAACGGGTGGCACTGTGGTGGAACCAGTCAAGAAAAAAAATGAGGTTTCTGTCCCCAAAATTCTGGAAGATGCCCAAATTGCCTATGAAAAAGCCATCCAAGCGACAAAATCGGCTATCGATGACCTAAATGCTCAACTGGCCGCTCCTTCTCTCGACAAGAATATTATCGAAGCTCAACAGGACAACCTAGAGGACTTAGCGGACAATATTGACAATCTAGGGGAAAAAGTGAGTAAATTTACGAAAAAATTGACCAAATCCGGGGCTAAACTCAGTGAAACCCTGCAAAACAACCTTATTACCCTAGAAAAGAGCCTCGTTAATACCTCCGAGACGATCGATATCTTAGCCGACGACACCGAACGACTCAAAGACAATGCTTCCCCTTTCCTGAAAACTCGCGTGGAAAAGACCATCGACGCGGTTAAACAAACTCTACAGGAAAGCGATCGAGCTTGGCAAGAACTGATCTCCTCGGCCACCACGGAACTGGAGAAGACTAGCACCCCGAAATAAATAGGGCTTGCAAGGGCATAAAATCGGTCTTTTTTGGGGTAATTATCGTTTTTACCCCAAAATTATCAAATCCGATCCCTAATAGCTGTATCCCGTCTCCTGTCTCGGAGTCTCGGAGTCTCGACTAGGAAATTAATTTTGCACGACTACTTACCAATCATGACGCTTACCTATCAACCACCAACCCCCCATCGCTGGCACTTTGATAATCGGGCGATTTTGCCCCTTAGAAACCCTAATTTCTGGAAAATCGAGAGTGGAGTCGTAAAAACCTCCACCTGGTTAGAAGATGGAACCCTAATCGTCTTGGGATTGTGGGGACCCGGCAATTTTGTTGGCAAAACCCTAGAGAGAGTCAATCCCTATCAAGTTGAGTGCATCACTCCGGTGCAAGCAGTTTCCTTTTCCACAGTTGAGAGTTATCAAATGGCAGAAATTCTGCTGTCTCATCTTCAGCAAGCACAAGAACTAAGTATTATTCGTAGCTACAAACGTACTGATGTTATGGTTGTGAAATTACTGTCATGGTTAGGCAATCAATTTGGTAAACAAACTGGTACTGGACAATTAATTGATGTGCGTCTAACTCATCAGGATATCGCTGACTTATTAGGAACCACTAGAGTCACAATTACCCGCGCACTTAATAGTCTAGAACAACAGGGGGCCGTGGAACGTCTTCCCGTCCATCGTCTTCTTTTACGAGAGGAGGACATCTGGCACTACGAGATTTAGAATGGGAAGGATTATCTCTTTTTTCAATCTATGAATTGGTTAGTAACCCTTTTAATTACTAGCGTGACGAGTTTTGTGGCCACAAATCTTGATGATCTGATGGTGCTAATGTTGTTTTTCTCGCGACTTAATGCTAATTTTCGACCTCGACACCTGATTGTTGGTCAATACCTCGGTTTTACCCTGATTCTCCTAGCTAGTTCCCTCGGTTTACTATTTGGGTTACTGGTTTCTAAAGAATGGATTGGTCTATTAGGATTTATCCCTCTAATTATCGGCATTAAACAACTTTTGTCAAGGGAAAATGAGGATTATATTCAAGAAGTAAGAGAAGATGTTAATTATTCTAAAAATCGCTCCTTTATTCCTCGTTTTCCCTCCCAAACCTATTACGTTGCCGCCGTGACCGTGGCTAATGGTGGTGATAATATTGGTATCTATACCTCTCTTTTTGCCAATAATTCCCCGATGTACGTCTTAATTATCATGATAGTTTTTTATCTCATGATGGGGATTTGGTGCCTCCTAGCCTATTTTTTGATTACCCATCCCAGGATAGCTAAAGTGGTTACAAACTACGGACATAAAATTAGTCCTTTTATCTATATTTTTCTAGGGATTTATATATTAGTTGACAGCCGATCCTATCGTTTATTTCTAATGTCTTAACCAAGAATGCCTAAAAATTATCTTTTAAGTAGGGAGGCAAAATTATTTGTAGGATGGGTTAGCGGTAGCGTAACATAATCAGGCGTTGGGTTTCATGCTTCAACCCAACCTACGTTCTCTTGAAAAGTTATAAAAGGATTTGGTCTGAGAATTAAAAAACAACAAATAGCGGCCGAAGCTTCCTGCAAAAACCGACATCGGCGAATTAATACTATTTTTCAACAAATGGGCATCGCCTATCGATGACCGAAATGCTCAACTAAACGCATCTTATCTCCCCAAGGACACCCTTACCATACCCCTTATCTATGAGCTACATTGACCGGAATCAATTTTCTGCAACTTTCGACATCGCCATTATCGGGGGAGGATTTAGTGGCTCCCTCGTGACAGCGAACCTGTTGCGCGACACAGGGACTCCATTATCGATCGCCCTGATCGAGCGCCGAAAACCCCTCGGTACGGGGATCGCCTACGGAACGCGAGACAGCGGCCACCTGCTCAATATTCCCGCCGGCAAAATGAGCGCCTTCGAGGACGATCCCGAACATTTCCTCCACTGGTTAGCAGATAACGGCTATCGCTCGCTCGATCCGGCCAGCTTCGTACCGCGTCTAGTGTACGGCAAATACATCCGATCGATCCTAGAAGAAGCGCGGGACAACGCCATTGCCGATCACCGTCTGGAAACATTTACCGATGCGGCGATCGATCTGGTACTCGACGGGGAAAAGGCGACAATTACCCTCAAAGGAGGCAAGAAAATCAGCGCCGCTAAGGTAGTTCTGGCGCTGGGCAATTTTCCCGCAACGGTTCCCCAACCCCTCGCGTTGCTCAATTTCCCCTATCTCCGCGACGCTTGGGAAACGGAGGCACTCGCCGATCTAAAACCCGACGGGACGGTGCTGCTGGTCGGTACGGGGTTAACGATGGTGGATATGGTGGTTTCCCTGGCACAAAGGGGATTCGCCGGCAAAATCCAGGCGGTTTCCCGTCATGGCCTGATCCCCCGATCGCACCGACCCACCGATCCCTATCCCCCGTTCCTCACCCTCGAAACCGCACCCCAGACCGCGCGGGGACTACTAGGGCGAATTCGTGCGGAGGTAAAAAGGGCCGAGAGTCAAGGTCACGACTGGCGGGCCGTTTTAAACGCCTTACGTCCTATATCTCAAGGTCTATGGCATTCTCTGCCGATAGCCGAACGCGCCAGATTTCTACGCCACCTGAAAGCCTATTGGGAGGTTCTTCGCCATCGCGTCGCCGATGAGATCGCCGGTATCCTCGATCAGGCCGTAGAATCGGGACAATTAACCTATCATGGGGGAAGAATTGAAACTGCTGAGGATAAAAACGGCTGTGTAGAGGTTACTATCCGTCAACGGGGAACGGGAAACCTCTTAAACCTACCGGTCGATCGAATTATTAACTGTACCGGCGCGAGTAACGATTACAGGACGATCACCGATCCCCTTGTCGTTCATCTTCGTCAACGGGGGTTAATCCGTCCCCATCCCCTAGGTTGTGGCATCGAAACCGCCGACAATGGGGCAATTATCGGCGCAGACGGTACGGCATCGCCAACCCTCTACACTTTGGGAAATCCCCGCAAAGGCGATCTCTGGGAAACCACCGCCATCCCCGAACTGCGTTTACAGGCGGCCGAACTGGCCCGGGATTTGTTGCGATCGCTGAAGGAGAGAATTTCTCTCCCCGCGGCCTACTCGATCGCATTCCAGCCGGCAGTGCCGATTTTTCGTCAGCTTTTTGATAGGGAATCGAGTACCTACACCTATCTGATCGCTGATTCGGGTACGGGGGAGGCGATTTTAATCGATCCGGTCCTGGAACAGGTCGATCGCGATCGGCAGATTCTTTGGCAGTTGGGGTTAACTCTACGCCAAACCATGGAAACCCATGTCCACGCCGACCATATCACCGGAGCGCACCGATTACGCGAGTTAACCAACTGTTCGATCCTCTTTCCCGAAAACGCGGAAGTGAGCGATATCGATGGTTATGTACGCGATGGCGATATCTGGCTCGTGGCAGGTCAGCAGCTAAAAGCGATCGCTACTCCGGGCCACACCGATAGTCATATAGCCTATCTCATCGATGAAAAACGGCTATTAACGGGGGATGCACTCTTAATTCGCGGTTGCGGTCGTACCGATTTTCAGAACGGTTCGCCGGAAGTCCTATACAAGACGGTAACGGAGAAGTTATTCACCCTCCCCGATGATACGCTAGTTTACCCCTGTCACGATTATCTGGGCAGAACGGTCTCCTCGATCGGTGAGGAAAAGCGCTGGAATCCCCGTTTTGCCGGCCGCAATCGCGAGGATTTTGTGGAGTTGATGAATAATCTCAATCTACCCTATCCGAAAAAGATGACGGCGGCCTTAAGTGCCAACGCACGGGGTGGTAAGGTGGTTTTCGTCATGGATTATCAGATTTAAACGGGCGATCGATACTCAAAAGCCGCTCGATTTCTAGTGCTTCCATCGGAATGTGACAGATCGTCCGTGGACTCATCGTCTATGTGCGGTCAGGATAGAACTATGGACGAAAACAAGGCAAAAATTTTAAAAGCGTTGGGTTCGTTAGTAAGACAACACAGAGAAAATCTAGGGATCTCCCAAGAAGAACTAGCGACACGCTCGAATCTAGATAGAACTTATATTTCCGGTATCGAACGCGGGATTCGCAATCCTTCTGTAACCGCTCTTGTTAGTCTGGCGAACGGAATGAACCTCAATGTCTCCAATCTATTAGAAGGCTTGGAAAACAAAGTTAATCAAACCAATGGAAAAGATCGTACAACACGGACAACGTAGGCACTCAAAAGCTTCCGAAAGTTACATAGACGTTACTTTTCGATATGATGACGGTACGATTTGGGAAGGCGCGATTCCAGTTGAGTATAGACGTACTGGCGTAGATCTGGCCGAATCTTCAGCTATTGAAGAATATCTTCAGCGAGCCTATAAATACTGTCATCCGAGTGATCATCCGAAGTGGATACAAGAACAACAGGTCTTCTGGTTACAGAAAGAAAAAGCAAAAGTAACAAAACCATTCTTTGATGCACTTATCACTTTTAGTTGGACTTGTGTTGCTTGTCAATTACCCCCGAATCCGAATTGGGCTAGAAGGATTCAAGATTTAAAAGAAATGGGATATACGATCGCAACTGATACATCAAAAAAATGCTCGACTTGTGGTTCCAAGAAAACGCATATTATACTTGTTCCGCTACCTCGCGGGGGAATATCGGGATACGAGGTGTGGTCATCAGTTCTACGGAAGAAAATCATTGATCTGCTCGGTGGTTATGATGCTTACGAGGGTAAGACTGTGGGGAAAGATAATCTGTTACCCGACCATAAATTTCCAGAAATTCGTTGGGGAAACGATACGAGACGAGATTCATTAGAGCATTTGGCCGATACGGAGATTCGAGAACAATTTCAACTTTTGACGAATCAGCGCAATTTACAGAAGCGTGAAGTCTGCCGTAAATGCTACCAAACAGGGGATCGGGGCTATCCCTTCGGTATCCAATACTATTATGAGGGTGATGAAAAATGGCCGGATACTATTCCAAAAAGTGGAAAAGCGGCGGAAGTAGGGTGTAGTGGCTGTGGATGGTATGATTTGCAGAAATGGAGAATTGCTCTCAACCGCAAGCTATCGGATTTAAATTCTGATTAATCTGCGATTCTTGCTCTAGCTGTAAAGCAACTTTGTTGAGATAAGGAATTAAAGCGTATCCGATACATTCGGCTAAACGTGGGGGAACCGCATTACCAATTTGCCACATAGCTTTTTTCATGGTTCCCTCAAAAATAAACGAATCGGGGAAAGATTGAAGTCTGGCCATTTCACGGGCGGAAATAACTCGATTAAGATGGGGATGAATATGTGTACCTCCATGATTTTCTTTGATGGTCATACTCGGTTTGCCTGGATACTGGCGCTTAAAAGCATCAACGTAGGTTTCATAGAGAGAACCACCGGGGGGTACTCGCGCGATCCGTTCCATATACTTCGAGGAATGGCGTGTCCATTCATGATTAATTTCGGGAATAGGTGTGTAAGCTGGTAAATCGGAAATAGCGGACTCTATCGGAATATATTGATGAGGTAGTAATTGAGGTTGAGGATAAGGATTAGGTAGATCGAATCTATTAGCTATAAAAATTGCTCTCGGTCTAATTTGAGGAATTCCATAAGCGGCAGATTCAAGAATAGCGATCGAAACATTAGAATAACCGATCGATTCAAACTCTTCTAAGATAGTTTCTTTCACCTTGCCTTTTTGCATCGTGAGAATCCCTGGCACATTTTCCATGACGACATACCAAGGCTGAATTTCAGAAACCACTCTTATAAACTCTTTAAATAATTGATTTCGAGGATCATTGGGATCTCGTTTACCAGCGACCGAAAAACCCTGACACGGCGGACCTCCAACAACTAAATGTATATCGGGTGAGCCTGCCAAGATAAGCCATTTCTCTGCTTGAAAGTCATGAATATCACCACAGAAATGATGGCATTGTGGGAAGTTGTACCGATGTGTTAATGAAGCGACCCGATTGATTTCAACACTTGCTGCTGGATGAAAATTTGCCTGAACTAAACCTTGAGTTATGCCACCGGCACCACAAAATAAATCAATGAAGTTATAATTTAGATGAGGAGCGATCGGAGAATTAACATCCACAAAAACTTGATGTAAATCACGCTTGATGGTCAGTAGTTCCCGTTGAATTTTTTCATAACGTCCTAATTTGACTTTTTTCGTCTTTTCAATATCTTGATTATTTTGAGGGAATAATGATAATTGAAGTTCTGACATTGCGCTCACTTGAATATATATGGTTTATTGTGACACATCGTCTACAAAAAATCAAGTCACGCCTATGGAAGGTAGAGTAACAAAGTCAAGCTACTTTTAACCTAGTCGTCATCAATCCCCGATCGCCTTCTACCCAGCCATCCCGAATCCGCAACCGTCACGAGTTCCCCTTTCCAAACGGAAAGCCACGAGAAGATCATTCAACGCATCCATATCGCCATCCATTAAAAACGCATCGTGACCGTGCGGCGATCGCAACCAGAATAATTCAGAATTGGGGATATATTTCGCCAACTCCTCTTGTTCCACCGGAGGATAAAGAAGATCCGAATCGATCGCCACGATCGCCGTCGGTTGTTGAATCGACTGTAAAACCGATTGGTAACTTTTTCCCGTCCGGGTGACATCGTGACGATCCATCGCCCTACTTAACGTTATATAAGCATTCGCATCAAAACGTTCGACTAACTTTTTCCCCTGATATTCTAGATAGCGGGCGATCGTGAACTCTCCCCCCTCCCCGTACTCCCGGCCGAAACGTTCCTCAAAACTGGCGTGCGATCGGTAGGTAGTCATCGCCATCATCCGGGCTGCCGATAAACCCCGGGCCGGAGGGCGATCGATCGCATAATTTCCCCCTTGCCAATGGGGATCGGCGTAGATCGCCCCCCTTTGGGCCTCTCCCAGCGCAATACACCAGGCCGAATGTCGTCCCGAAGCCGCAATCACAGCGATTGATCGCGTCCTCTCCGGGTACAGTAGCGCCCACTCCAAACTCACCGTTCGCTCATTTTTTCGAGTAAGAGAGTGTCAAACAGGTTGAAAAGCTTACCCAATAAAGGATTCAGCGACCCAGACTGACTCGGGTTCATCCCGAAGCAAAGTAAGTGGTAGTATAAATAGACTCCTCTAC
>NZ_JAPZSR010000235.1:0-8931 GCF_027531875.1 Microcystis sp. LE19-84.1B
AAATGGGGCGAAAGTCTGTGGACTCTGTGTAAGACAGTACATGGTTTTTTAACTGTGGTATGCGACGGTGGTGGAAGCAGAAACTTAAATCGTGAGGTTTAGGAATCGCCGCACTTTTAGGGCGGCGAGGATGTCAAAATATTTACCATAACCCAAAGCTGGCGATCCTTCCAGCTTCTTGGCTATGGCCCGGGGTCTCGGTAGCGCCAAAGGCAATCCTGTACCAAGAGTCTCCGCTATGAATATTAACATCGAGGCTTCTGTACCCCGTCGTTAATTTTTAGCTAAACCTGCCAGGGAGAGTCCCTAATTGGCAGAATGACCTGCGAACCATAATCAGGTTATCCTGTGAATTGGTGGCTCTCCCTATGGGGTTGCTCCTGAGATAATCCCCCCACCGAGGACGATTTCCCCTTCATAAATCACGGCTGCTTGGCCTGGGGTGATACTAAATTGTGGTTCATCGAAAACCAGCTTCACTTGATTATTTTCTAGGGGAATAACATTGACGGGAACAGCCGGAGAACGATAACGGACCTGTACTTGAGCGCGGATAGGGGTGGTGGGTTCAGCAATAGAAACCCAGTTCATCCGTCCGACAAGACAAGCGGCACTAACGGCACTTTCGCGATTACCGACGATAACCCGATTCATGACGGGATCAAGTTTTACCACATAGAGAGGTTCGGCGGCGGCGATGCCGATGCCTTTGCGTTGTCCGATCGTATAATGATGGATACCGCTATGTTTACCCAAAACTTTGCCATCGAGATCGACGATATCGCCCTCACTAACGGCGATATACTTATCCAAGAACGATCGCATCGTTCCGTGAGCTTCAATCAAGCACAAATCCTGACTATCGGGTTTATCTGCTGTTTTTAAGCCGAATTCCTGGGCAATTCTGCGGGTTTCTGCCTTGGTTTGTTCTCCCAAGGGAAATAAAGTCCCACGCAGTACATCTTGAGTTAGATCATAGAGAAAATAGGATTGATCTTTATTTTTATCGACGGCGCGCAGCAGTTGATAACGGTTATTTTCGGGAGAAAAACGAATTCTAGCGTAGTGACCGGTGGCAATAGTATCCGTTTGCAAGGTTTCCCTAGCATAATGCAGCATCGGGCTAAATTTTACCGCTTTATTGCACTGAGAACAGGGGAGCGGTGTGATTCCCGCTTCGTAACCGGAAACCAGATAATCAATAATTTCTTTTTGGAAAAGCTCGCGACTATCGACGATATGATGGGGAACACCCAGCTGCTCACAAATAAAGGCCGCATCTACCATCCCCTCGGAGCAGCATTGACCTTTACCCTTCATTAACCACAGGGTCAAGCCAATAACATCATAACCTTGAGCGTGTAAGGCGGCAGCGGCGACAGAGCTATCTACTCCCCCCGATAGACCGACAACAACTTTTCCCATAAATCTTGTAATGATTTTTAACCAATATACTTTCTAGACTAGCATCTCCTACTTTAAAATTTGGACATGGTGTACCCAAATCTCGTGTGAGGACAAGCTAGTATGATGAGAACAAACCTACTGTTTTTCTCGGGCCTATTTTGGTTAAAAGTCGGGATAATCGCCCAAGGAACGCTGCTGCTAAAAGCAGACTTATCTTTTGCCCAGAATGTTTATCCTAGTCGTCGTTTGCCCCCACCACCAGCGGTGAGACAACCAACTAAACGTTCAGACAGTCCCAGTGGTGCTAATTGTTCCCAATGTTCACCCTTAAATTTGCCCCCGGTTAATTCTCCATCAGTTCGCACCCCGGAGACTGCCCCAGTTTCCGGTAATCAACCCCTCAGAGAATACGTTTTTCAAGCCCCCGCTACCGTGCGTCCTGCCAATGCTACGGTGATTAATAATCATAATCCTCAAACTGTCAATCCACCAGCCCCCACACCGCAAAATCGCGCCAATAAACCCCCTTCTCCTCCACCACAGCAGCGGGTTATTGCGACTAATCAACTCTTTCGCGTTGAAGTTCAGAGTAATAGTGCAGCAGCGTTGGCGAAAATTAGAGAAATTGAACCCCTCGCATTTATCCGCGCGGGAGAAAATGTTATTCAAGTGGGGTTATTTCAGCAACAATACCAAGCTAAACAACGGGTACAAGAGTTGACTAAACAGGGTTTTAGCGCTCAGATTATTACCCTCAATAATTAGGGTTTACTGAAATAGTCTGTTGGTGGGGTGTAGGGTGTAGGGTTTTATTCTCCCCCCGTTCACTCCAATGGCTGACACTTTTTGATAGCAAAAAAGTCTAAAAGTTTTGTCCAACAAGGTTTTTAGATTTATTCAGCAAACCCTAATTAGGCAATAAGTCTCTAGGATTTCAGCTAATCTCGATCGAATCTCTTGCCTCTCGTCCATCCTAACCAAGAAGTTAATTTTACCCTATTAACTCACCGTTCGTTCATTTCTCGGCTCTTCTAGGTTCTGTGTGATAAGTTTTACTTACAATATGATCGATCAATCTTTGTGTCCTTTGTGTCTTTGTGGTTCGTTCCACCCCCTCGCTAGGACGAAGGTATCTTAGAATACATTTTACCCACCAAACCCAAGAGAGCCATTTCTCGAACCGAAAATTTGGTAAATTGTCTCAAATGCAGTCTAGCAAACGCATTGATTGTTCTACTCGGATATTTTTTAGTACAAAAAGACCACTTTGAGGTTAACGAATTGATTAGGGTTTGAGCGAACCCATTGGCGATTGCACTTTCGGCACTGTTCTACTTACCTTAAAGTTGGCAAAACTACCCGCGCAAAGGGGAAGTAAAATTGTTAGATAACCCGATGTGCAACTAAAAACTACAGAATCAAGGTTCCCGAGGATGCTTTATCTGTGCTGATTTCTGAGAGCCTTGTAAATCAAGACTAAAAATATAGTTGAACACGGGATTAGACAGGGAAAAGAGGAGGGGCAATGGGCTAAAGTGGTTTAGCCTATCCTGTTCCCAAAAAACCGAAGAAAATATGGAGATTTTGGATGACGACGATTTACTTTGCTACAAACCGCAACCTAGTTACCTCAAATGATTTAGAGGCGGGTTTTGACTTCGGGAGTACCTTTAGTCAGGATGGACTGGCTAACTTGCGTTTTGGAAAAGCCGAGGTAACGGGTGAGAACTTTTCTCAGTATCAAATCCAAGTTGCCCCAGAAAATCTGCTGGGTGATCCGCCCGTTTTGGGCAGTCAGGCGATCGCCCTGCAAGTCCGCAAACAGATGATCGAGAATGCGGAAGATACATTGATCTTCATTCACGGCTTCAACGTTTCATTTCGGAGCGCTCTAACGGCTGCAGCTCAACTGCACCAAGTGTTGACTGCCAGAGACCCTGGCGATACCGAGCCTCCCCTCAAATTGAATATATGTTTGTTTTCCTGGCCTTCAGACGGTGCGCTTCTGTTTTCCGATCCGAGAGCCGCCAATGCGATCGCTTACAAGAATGATCGCCTGGATGCTGCCGCTTCTGGGGCGGCATTTGCCCGCGGCTTCCTCAAAGTTGCCGATTTCATTAATCAGACTGAGGCGCGGTGCCAACAGAGACTTCATCTCACTGCCCACAGCATGGGCAATTATGTCTTGCGCCATGCTTTACAGGAATTGAGAAGGCAAGTCGGCAACCAACTGCCCAGACTGTTCGATCAGGTTCTGATGATGGCAGCTGATGAGGATGATGATGCTTTCGATCTCGACTACAAATTGTTTTCTCTGCCCCGCATCACGCGCCGGACAAGTGTCTATTTCAACCGCAACGACCTCGCTCTCTGGGCCAGTGATAAGCTTAAAGGCAATACCGCCCGTCTGGGGACAGACGGTCCAATCCAGCCGCGACAACTTCCTCGCAATGTCTATCCGATCGATTGTACCCGCGTGGTATCTAGTTTTACAGATCCTTCAGAGCATGGCTATTATCTGAATGTCCCCCGGGTTGTCAGGGATATGCGTCTAGTGCTACGCAATCAAATTCCCCCCGATGAAATTCCAGGTCGGAAATACGTCGCTGAAACTAATCGCTATCGACTCCTAGAATGAGTCAGGTTTAATTTACTGCCCTAAAATGCAAACGCCTATCACAAAGGTTTTAAAGTGATTGGGAGATTTGACTTTATCTTAGCGTCAGCAGAAGTCCCATACTCCGCAGTCTAAGTGTCACAACTCATTGTTCGCTTAATTTTTTAAGGGAAGGGTTTTAAAATTGCTGTTACCTTTATACTGTATGCTTTTTAGCGAATAAGGTAGGTAGAACAGTGTCGAGAGTGCGATCTCCAATTGGCTCGCTCAAACCCCAATCAATTCGTTAACCTCAAAATGGTCTTTTTGTACTAACAAATATCTGAGTAGAACACTCAATGCGTTTGCCAGACTGCACTTAAGACAATTTACCAAATTTTCGGTTCGAGAAATGAGCGAACGGTGAGTAATTACTTAGCACACAGAGTTAATTTTGTCAAGCAAAATTTTGACCGCATCGATCATCACATCCGGTTGATCCATCCAGACAAAATGACTACTTTTATCCGCTTGTATTTCCATAAAATCTCCAGATAACTTGCCTAATTCTAGGTGCATCTCCTCCCGGAGTTGGTTGGCACTTTTGAGGGGAATAAAGCGAGTCCAAAGGGAAGGTTTAAAAAAAGAATTAGCTTTAATACTAACTATCGGTAAATTACCGAAATTGTTAGCCTCACTTACCTGACGAGCGCTTTGGTCGAGATTAAGCATTTCTCTACTCATCGTCATCCAGTGTTTAGCGCGACAGAAAGAACGCTTAACTCGATGACGAGAATCTGGGGAAAAGCGACGCAATTCTGGTTTTAATAATTCAAAAACTCCCAGAACTCTCAGAACTCGAATAATGCCTAAAATTGAGCCGATAATCGACATCAAAAATCCAGAGATGAAAAATAATTTTAATGCCTTTAATGCTGGCGACATTTTCAGCATTCTTTTCTCGTGTAAACCATCGGTGAGTACCAAACCTACTACTTTTTCTGGGAACAGATGGGCATATAGTCGAACATTATAACTGCCAAAAGAATCACCAATTAAAATATAAGGCGGTTCTATTTTTGCTTGGGTGAGTAATTGATCTAATTCCTGAACAATTTGGTAGCTAGTCCGGGGATATGGACTAGAATCGCTCCAACCATAACCCGCTCGATCATAAATACAAACCCTAGCTAATTGTGACAATTCTTCTATCAAAAAATATCCCTCAATTCCCCCTAAACTATGGTCAATAATAATAGTGGGACTAGCCTCTCCCACTAGACAAAAATGTAGGCGATATTTACCCAGATTAACCAAATTACCCGGAGGTGCTTTTTGTTCTTCTAACCAAACAGATAACGTCTGATAAACTGTCGTCGCTACTAGGATAATTACCCGAATTGATAAAGACATAACTAGACCTCTTGTAAAAATAAAAAATTCTCGTGGTTGCTGGACAATTAAGAATGAATAATCATCAATTATACTAAATCCGTTGAGTAACGCACAGAAAACGGGTTTCTCCGAGAAACCCGTTTTCTACTCATGCACTCATGCAAAAAGGGGAATAAATAATCAGTCTTTAATAACCAGATTTAGTATTAAATGGTCGATTTAGCTGTGATTAAAAGAGAGCGCCAGCATTACAGGCAAAATATAATACAAACGAACGCTTGACACGATGATTTTGAGCCAAGGATTTCGGCTCTCCCCAGTTTGGCGGGTAAAATGTATTCTAAGATACAGTTTTGCGGGCGAGTGAGTGGAACGAACCACAGAGACACAAAGGACACAAAGATCGATCGCTACTATATAAGTTAAACTTATCACGCAAAGAATAAGAGAGCCGTATTTCTAGTCAATTAAGCATAAATACTTAAAATATCCTCAAATGCGAGCTGCTACGCAGTGCCTTCGGCATCGCATTTACCTAAGAAAAAGCGCTTAATAAGTTGTTAAATTTCGAGAACAACATTAGCAGTATGCTGAAAATTAGCGAAAACCATTAAGATCATAGACCGAGTTTAATCTTATGCTAGAGAAAATACTATACGCTGATTCCGGCGCAGGTCAAACCCAAGAAATGCTACAAGCATTGATGGATCTCCCGGCTATCCGGAAAGCGTCGATTACCATTCTCCGGGTTGTTCCCCCTCAGATTACCACCGAAGCCCTGGCCAGTAAATGGGAGGAAGGAACCCAAATGCTGACTAAAATCCTGCAAGAAGTCAAAATTGAACCCAGCAAAGTCTCCACGATTCTGCGGCAAGGGGATCCCAAAGATACCGTCTGTCAAGTTGCCGACGAAATCGGGGCCGATTTGATCCTGATGGGTTCCCGAGGACTGAAGCGACTGGAGGCAATTCTAGAAAATTCCGTCAGTCAATACGTCTTTCAACTGACTAATCACCCGATGTTATTGGTAAAAGACGATATTTACGTCAAAAAAATCAAAAAGGTGATGGTGGCTCTCGATAAGTCTAGCTCTGCTGATTTAGCTCTCGATCTGGCTATTTATCTCCTGCGGGATTATCCTTCAGCAGAGTTAATTCTGGCCCGCGTCAACCCCGACTTAAAACCGGAATTTGCCCCCACTTCTCCCAAAGAAATGGAAGAAAACCCGATTTTAGGGCCAGCAGTAGCAAAAGTAAAGCGGATGAATATACCCCATCGCTGCGTGGTGACGGGGGGTAAACCGGGGGAACAACTGTGCAAACTCGTCGATGATTATAATGTGGATCTCTTACTGTTGGGGTCGCCCGATCGCCGTCCTTCCGTGGCTAAGAGTTTACCAGATCTCGATCGCCTTCTCGGTACTTCCCTCTCGGATTATGTGCGGGTTAATGTCAATTGTCCCGTCCTTTTAGCTAGAAAAGAAGGGATTTAGCCCGATTTAGCCCACATCGTCTGGGGATGGTGTGGGTAAAAAATGGGCGTGGTTCAAAAAAGGGCAATTTTGGGTGAGAAAGCCTGACAAATCCAGCCATTAGACATCTCCAAAAATTACAACCTAGTCACAGCTTACCTTTGTCCTGTGTACTAACCAAATGGTTCAATGCCTAGAATGTATATTTATCGTTGCTAATTCAATTTTACTGAAAAAATATGAGGCAATTAAAATCATTTTTATTCAGTTAGATTCCTTAACTAGAGAGACTTTTAGTCTTGAGATAATATTAGATCGAGGTCTATTGTTCAGACAATCGTCTAACAAGAACCTGCCATGATCCCTAAAAATACATCAAAATGCACTAAGATACATTGATATATGTTAAAAAATATTACAAAAGATAAGTGTTGTTTCTTGTGCATTGTATGATTAGACCGACCTATTTTATATTCAAGGCAAAACGGTGATCCTTATAGAAGGTAACAAAGGGGAAAGAGTTGAAGCGCTTCAACAAGCCCTAAAAAATAAAGGCTTTGATCCTGGTAACGTAGATGGGGATTTTGGCCATGCAACTGAAGCGGCTGTTATTGCTTTTCAAAAAAGTGAAGGTTTACTGCCCGATGGGAAGGCAGGCCCAAAGACTCTCAGCGCATTAGGGTTAGACGTATTAAAAGAGGACAAGCGGCGCGACGCAACGGCTCAATTTACAGTAGCTGTAGTTTCTAAGATGTCTCCCAATAGTCCTATTGGAAACATTAAGACTCACCTCCCAAACATTTTATCTGCTCTAAAAGAACTTGATTTAGATGATCGCGACATGATCTTAATGGCAATAGGAACTATTCGCGCCGAAACTGAGGGATTTGAGCCAATTAGTGAGTTCAAATCGAGGTTTAATACTGCTCCGGGTGGAACTCCTTTTGGTCTCTACGATAACCGTAAGGACTTGGGAAACAAGGGGAATCCTGATGGAAATAGTTTCAAAGGACGTGGATTTATCCAATTGACAGGACGCGCTAACTATACTCAAATTGGCTCGCAAATCGGAGTAGATTTAGTCAATAACCCAGACAGAGCCAATGATTCCGTTATTGCATCCAAAATTTTGGCTCGTTTTCTCAAAAATAAAGAACGCCAGATTCGAGAAGCTTTATTAGATAACGATCTAAAAACAGCTCGAAAAGCAGTCAATGGGGGAACTCATGGAATTGAGCGTTTCGTAGCAGTGTTTAATACAGGAAACAGTCTAATCGCTTAATTCTCACCGGTAAAGGTTAAATTGAACAGCAATAAACTCGAAAGTTTTTAGATAATTATTTGAGCTTATTTCCCTCAATTTAATCTAGAAAACCTTTCTAAAATTTGTAGTTACGAATTAACCTTAACTTATTCTGAAAAAATACTTAATCTGGCTACCGAACTCAAAACTTTTACTGGTTCTCAATTTATCGGCAAGCTTGTTTTAGCTGATATTGAATTTATCCCTCATCTCGATACAATCAACAAATTTGCAACAACCAACGGAATTCAAATTTTTGTTACTAGCTCAACTCGTCCCCTGGGAGTCCCTGTCGGTGGAGCCGTTTTCCAGCCTGCCAAAATGTCCAATCACTTTGTTGGTCATGCTATTGATATGAACATTCAACATGGTGGTACCTTATTTAACGACAAAAAATTGGCTAATTTCAGCACACTACCGTCGGCCATTCAAGCTTTTATTACTGCTATTCGCAACCACCCTGTTTTACGTTGGGGTGGAGATTTTGGTGATCCAGTTCATATAGATGATGGTCTAAATATTCATGATCCCACTACATGGAAACAAAAACTTGCCATTATCCAAAAAGATTTAACGGGATTAACACAGCCTGGAATTTCAGCAGAAAATAGCAATCGTGGCTCTTCGGTTTGTGTTATGCAATTGACGGGGGTTATAAGGGATGGAACCCTTATAGAGAAAGGCATTTAGCGATTTTTGTCAATTGTTTTTGCTCTAGAGCGAACTAATCAATTAAGTCTCTTGTCAGATAAGGATTTA
>NZ_JAPZSR010000266.1:0-1584 GCF_027531875.1 Microcystis sp. LE19-84.1B
TCTAGCGACTTGGCGGAGAAGAAATGTCCCTAGCTTCTCATCCGTGTTTTTTCAATTAATTATTGACTATCAACTAATCAGCGATCGCAGTTCAAGGGGAAGGGGTCAAAGGTCAAAAGGCGATCGCGGTCAATGGATAATAGGCAATTGACAATGGATAATTATCAACTATTCATTATCAACTATCAATTAAAACTGCGATCGCAGTTTAGATTTTGGGGGAAAGGGATTAAGGGTGATCGCGGTTTTAGATCCTGGGATTGAGTCGAACACTTATACCATCAAGGTATTGGGTTAGCAATCAAGCTATAATTAGCCAATGAACAAAAAACTTTGTGTTCTTTGTGCCTTTGTGGTTTTTTCTTGCCCTTTTTGGTAATCTTCACAACAATATAGGAGGAGTTTATCTCAGGAGTTCCACAGTGATTAGAGAGCTAGACCGTATTACTGTTAATCCACAAATATGTCTTGGACAGCCAACGATTCGAGGAATGGGTATCACTGTAGGATTTGTTCTGAAACTGTTGGCTAGTCAGTTATCTATTCAGGAAATCTTAGAGGCTTATCCAGAGTTGGAGCAGGAAGATATTCGTCAGGCTCTTAATTATGCAGCTTGGGCTGTATCCGATTATATCGTTAGCTTCACTTCAGCAGCCGTAACGCACCGCTAACTTTAATGATAGTGGGTTATATAATTTAAAATTTTGAGGTAAATTATGCAACTAAAACTAACAAAAATATTCCAGAAAGTTCCCGAAGGCTATATTGGTTTTGTCGAAGAATTGCCAGGAGCTAATACTCAAGGAGAGACTCTAGAAGAAACTAGAAGCAATTTAGAAGAAGCAATTGAGCTAGTTTTAGAAGCTAATCGTATGTTAGCTGAAGAGCAACTGCAAGGACAAGAAGTGATTCGAGAGTCTGTTACTTTCTGGGCTGCATGAAACGCATAAACTTAATTCGTCATTTAGAAACTTATGGCTGTGAATTCTTAAGAGAAGGCGGCAATCATACGATTTATGTAAATCGTGTCCATCAGAAATCTTCAGCTATTCCGCGCCATCGTGAAATCAATGAATTCTTGACGCAAAAAATTTGTCGAGATTTACAAATACCAGAACCATGAGTGCGACTCCTGTTAAGCTGCTGTAGAGTGTAGGCTGCGTGTTTGCGGTTACTAATTTGGATAATAAAATAAGACTAACAATCCGCCGTAACGCACCAATTTTATTACTATTAATTAAACATAATAAATTACATTGAATTTACCTGTGTATCATCCCCTGTAGAATTTCTGGCAATTTATCGATTAAAATTCTTGCTTTTTGTTTAATATTTTTTATTTCCATGATGGTTTCTAAAATGACTCCTGACAATGAATAATTATCAACTATTCATGATTAATTAAAAAGGGCGATCGCAAAATTACGCCTTCTTAACAAAGAAATTAAACACCTTAAGCAAAACCCAAAGGTTGAAACTGAACATCATTGATAATTTTAACCGTTTCCCCCGACTGCTTAATCACAAACAAACCGCGCCGATAGGCATAGACATCTATCCCCTCGTCAATTTCAATTCCTGCCA
>NZ_JAPZSR010000433.1:0-5274 GCF_027531875.1 Microcystis sp. LE19-84.1B
TCTAAGACTTTCCGGTATAGTTCACTTATCATTTTCGTTATTTAGGTCATATATAGTAAATATGACTTATCTTTTTTTGGAGTCTGTGTCTGTATTCCATGCTACATAAGCTTTTCAGCTTGCTTGTCCCCCTGTCAGATGAAACCCAACACCCGCTCATGTTATGCTACCGTTAACCCATCCTACAAATAATTGTGCCTCCCTACTTATATCCATTTTTCAAAAGCTATTTTCAGGAAAATAATCCCAATTTAAAACCTGTTCTTGGCTAAAAGGACAATCAACCGGAAAAGTTTCTTTTGGTAAATTAGTTTCATTTACCGTCCCTCGCACTGCTTTTTGATAACATTCTGCGAAAATATCGGCTAAATAGGGTTTTAAGCTAGGACTATCCCTAAAAATAAGCTCTAATTGTTCTCTTTGCTCATCAATGGTATTTACCCAGCTATTAGTCCGTTTTTCCGGTTGATATTGCCATTTAAGTAAGTGCATCAAGAGAACTTTTAAACGACTGAATACCTCCCGTCTATTATTACGTCCCATATCAGATATTTCTTCGATTAAGTTATCTAAATCGAGGGCTGCTAAATGGCCCTTTTTTAAGTGATTTACGGTTTGCTCAAGCCACAAATTAAAATCAGTTTCATAAAGCTGAGATAATTGATTTTTCATGTTGATGATATCCCATTTAGAAGTGGGTGGTAACGGACCACTCTCTTAACTGTAACTGTTCAGGGGAGTTATCAGTAGGGGGAGCCAGTTGAGGTTCTGCCATTCGCAGTCGGATGTTAGCCAGCCCCATGTACAATCAAAAATACTAAATTTAACCAATAAAATAAGGACGCTGCCAATTGCGTCCTCAAGGTATCTGGAAAAGGCTTTTTTCCTAGACTTTCCGAGAGTAGTATTCCACTACTAACAGTTCATTAATCGAGAGGGCAATCCATTCTCTTTCCACAACGCCATTCACTTTGCCCACGAGGGTGTTTTTGTCAAATTCCAAATGACTCGGCAGGTTGGCTAAACCGGGGTATTCCATATTTCTTTTGACGAGATCCTGGGAACGCTCTTGATTTCTAACTCCAATCACATCACCCGGACGGCACTGATAACTGGCAATATCCACAACTCTACCGTTAACGGTGACGTGACCGTGATTGACTAATTGTCGCGCCCCCGGAATTGTCCCGGCCATACCGAGACGGAAAACGGTATTATCCAGACGCATTTCTAGGAGTTGCAGCAGCACTTGACCGGTGGAACCAGTAGCCCGGCGAGCTTTGCGGACATAGCGAACTAATTGTTTCTCGCTGACACCGTAGTTAAAACGCAGTTTTTGTTTTTCTTCTAGACGAATGGCATATTCTGAACGTTTTTTGCGGGCCTGGCCATGTTGCCCCGGTGCATAGGCACGACGGGCATTTTTACGGGTTAAGCCCGGTAATTCCCCTAAACGACGCACAACGCGCAAGCGCGGTCCTCTATAACGAGACATACAGACAGTCTGCTCCTATTTAAATTTATCCCAAAACTATCATCGTAGCACAAATTAAGTAATTTAGTGGGGAAGTGGGGAAGCGGGGAAGTGGGGAAGTGGGGAAGTGGGGAAGTGGGGAAGCGGGGTGTGACCCCCCCCAACCCCCCCGACATCGGGGGGAGTGGGGTGTGGGGAGTTTTCTCAGTGAACTGATAACTGATAACTGATAACTGCCTCCTGACGGCAGCTGATGTATTTTTTTCAATAAAGATGAGGCTAATCTCTGCCATCTTAGGGCATACTGTGAGTGTAACGAAGCACTATATTATTCAGGTTGCTTTCCCACTCCTTCCCTAGCTGAATCTCTATCTTGGAGAAGCCATAGTCATGATCGAAATGAAAGTCGCTGGAATTGCCCTAGACGCTATCACTCGCAGTCCCATTGTACTGCTGAAGGATGGTTCCGAGCGTCGCGCCCTACCTATCTACATCGGACAAGATCAGGCTAAGGCCATTATCACCGTCCTCGAACAACAAAGACCCCCTCGTCCTCTCACCCACGATTTGATCGCTAATATTTTTAAAGCTTGGGACATGGATTTAGAAAAGATTATCATCCATTCTCTCCAAGATAATACTTTTTATGCTGTTCTCTGTCTCCAGCGCGGCGAAGTCAAAAAAGAAATCGATTGTCGTCCCAGTGATGCGATCGCCATTGCCCTGCGTACCAACAGTCCCGTCTGGGTAATGGAAGAAGTGATCGCTTCCGCTTCTATTCCCGTTGATCGTGACGCGGATGAGCAGGAACGTCAAGCTTTTCGCAATTTCGTCTCCAATCTTAGCCCCTCAGACCTGATCCAACGTCACGGTGATTTTAGTGATCAGTGAACATTCAGGAGATATAGGAGATAGGAGACAGGAGACAGGATTCAGGAGATAGGAGTCAGGAGATAGGAGTCAGTAGTCAGGAGATTATTTTTATTTATTCTCTCCATTTCCCCATTTCCCCATTTCCCCATCACCCCATTTCCCCATCACCCCATTTCCCCATCACCCCATCACCCCCACACCCCATCCCCCAATACCTTCTAACTGACAACTGATAACTGATAATTGATAATTGATAACTGATAACTGATAACTGATAACTGATAACTGAATCAATGCGTTATCGACGATTTGGCCGTACTAATTGGCAATTTTCGCTGTTTTCCCTGGGGACAATGCGCTGTTTGTCCTCAGAGTCGGTGTTTACTGCAACAGTCGATCGCGCCCTAGAATTGGGGATTAATCACCTAGAAACAGCCAGAGGTTACGGTAATAGCGAAGTTTTTCTCGGTCGCTACCTGCAGCGTCAAGGGGTGCGGGAGCAAGTTTATGTGACCACGAAATTAGTCCCCACTCCCGATCGCCAAACTATGGAAAAAGCGATCGCCGAATCCCGAGAACGATTACAATTAAATTACCTCGATTGTCTAGCAATTCACGGTATTAACACCCGCGAGCATTTAAACTGGATTAAAGACCCGCAAGGCTGCATGAAAGCCGTTTTTATGGCCCAAGAAGCTGGAAAAATCGGTCATGTTGGCTTTTCTACCCATGCACCCCTAGAAATTATTCTGGAGACGATCAATACAGATTTCTTCGCTTTTGTCAATATCCATTACTATTTTTTTTGGCAAAGACAGCAACCAGCGATCGCTTTGGCCAAAGCAAAGGACATGGGTGTGTTTATTATCTCCCCTGCTGATAAGGGAGGTAGTCTCCACAGACCTCCGAAAAAGCTAGAGGAATTATGCGCCCCTTTTTCACCCCTAGAGCTAAATTATCGCTTTTTATTGAGCGATCCGCGCATTACTACCCTCAGCGTCGGGGCAGCGATACCAGAGGAATTAGAAGCAATTATTAACGTATCCGAACGAGATCAGCCCTTAGATGCGGCAGAAATTGCCGTTTTTAACCGTTTAGAGGCACACTTAACCGATAAATTGGCCACAGATTTATGTAGCCAATGTTATCAATGTTTACCCTGTCCCGAAAATATTAATATCCCTGAAGTGTTGAGACTGCGGAATCTGGCAGTAGCTTACGAAATGACCGATTTTGGCCAGTATCGCTATCGAATGCTGGAAAATGCCGGTCATTGGTTCCCCGGACGCAAGGCGAATAATTGTACTGAATGTGGTGATTGTTTACCTCGCTGCCCAGAAAAATTGCCAATTCCCCAGCTGCTATTTGATACACACGAACTACTTAGCGGACCACCGCGACGGAGATTGTGGTCATCTTAGGACGAAACCCGAAAAAATTTTTTTTGGGGATCGTCAAAGTGTAAAAACTATCTTAAGATTAACAGGTAAGAGAATTAACTTTCTTGAATTTAAAGAGACAAAAAACAAGAAATAGATTAAGGAGTAAAGGATATGGCACTCGTCCCCATGCGGTTATTGTTGGATCACGCGGCTGAGAACGGATATGGCATCCCCGCTTTTAACGTAAATAATATGGAGCAGATCCAAGCGATCATGCAAGCGGCGGCAGCCACCGATAGCCCCGTTATCCTACAAGCTTCTCGCGGTGCGCGCAAATATGCAGGCGAAAACTTCCTGCGTCACCTGATCACCGCCGCGGTGGAAACCTATCCTCATATCCCCATCGTGATGCACCAAGATCACGGTAATGAACCCGCCACCTGCTACTCGGCTATCCGTAACGGTTTCACCAGTGTTATGATGGATGGTTCCTTAGAAGCGGATGCTAAAACTCCCGCCACCTACGAGTACAACGTTAACGTTACTGCTGAAGTGGTAAAAGTTGCCCACTCGATCGGTGCTAGTGTGGAAGGAGAACTCGGTTGTTTAGGTTCCCTAGAAACTGGTAAAGGAGAAGCGGAAGACGGCCACGGTTTTGAGGGAGAATTAGATCACTCGATGCTGTTAACCGATCCCGATGAAGCGGTGGATTTCGTCGAAAGAACCCAAGTAGATGCTTTAGCAGTAGCCATTGGTACTAGCCACGGTGCTTACAAATTTACCCGCAAACCCACCGGCGAAATTCTCGCTATTAGCCGCATTGAAGAAATTCATAACCGCTTACCCAATACCCACTTGGTCATGCACGGTTCTTCCTCGGTTCCCGAAGATCTCCTCGAATTAATCAACCAATTCGGTGGCGCTATCCCTGAAACCTACGGTGTTCCCGTGGAAGAAATCCAAAAAGGCATCAAGAGTGGTGTGCGTAAAATCAATATCGACACCGACTGCCGTTTAGCCATTACCGCTGCGGTTCGGGAAGCGCTATTCAGCAACCCGAAAGAGTTTGATCCCCGTTTCTTCCTGAAACCCTCGATCACCTATATGCAGAAAGTTTGTGCCGATCGCTATCAACAATTTGGTACCGCCGGTAACGCCAGCAAAATCAAACAAATGTCCCTCGATGATTACGCAGCCAAATATGCTAAAGGGCAATTAACCCAAGTCAG
This sequence comes from Microcystis sp. LE19-84.1B, assembly GCF_027531875.1. NCBI lineage: Bacteria > Bacillati > Cyanobacteriota > Cyanophyceae > Chroococcales > Microcystaceae > Microcystis > Microcystis sp. LE19-84.1B. The sequence goes on from NZ_JAPZSR010000433.1 coordinate 4,959, forward strand.
CAAAAAAGTTGTGGCTGTCTAGTAGCTGGACAATTAAGCGATCGCTTAATAGCACCGATCTAGCAGAATTTTTTGGGGTAGTTAACCATAACTACCCTCTTTTTTATGGGAATGCCTTAAAGGGAAAGAGTTGTCAGATAAGAATCGATTTCAGAGAAAAGACTATACTGAAAATAATCGTGCGAAACGTTTAGGCATGAAATAAGGTTGAAATACCTGAAATAACCGCCTAGTAAGGTCTTCAGTCCCCTGACTGAATCTAATAGGTCAACCCTGACCAACCTTATAACTGTTTATATGTCCCGACGTTTAGTAT
>NZ_JAPZSR010000140.1:0-38290 GCF_027531875.1 Microcystis sp. LE19-84.1B
ACCTAAATCTGTCTGAATCTTTTTGTTGGGTTTCCTTGGGTTTATGGTTGGGTTTCCTTACGTCTAGTTTCGTAGGTTGGGTTGAGCGAATAAATATGTTAAAGAAAACCTCTCAATTCTAAGGGAAAGCGAAACCCAACAGGCAACACCTAAATCCGTCTGAATCTTTTTGTTGGGTTTCCTTGGGTGTATTGTTGGGTTTCGTGCCTCAACCCAACCTTGTATGATGATTAGCGGCTAATTCATCGGTAATAAGAGACTCCGCCGCTCTTTGAAGGCTTGAAATAGCCAAATCTGGAAGCCTTTGTCAAACCTGAGCTTATTTTTTCGAGAAATTACTGCATTTTTAACATCCATTCTACCGCACGTTCATACAGTTCTAAATTACCGGTTTTTATCAAAGCATTAGCGGCTTTTTGCAAATAGTTAAGGCTCGCTACTCGACTACTAGGATTTTTATCATCGTAGGTGGCAAGCGCCAAATTATAATAAGCTTCGCCATAATTTGGCTGATAAGTAATTGCTAATTGATAATCAGCGATCGCTTCCTTCTTATCGCCTATTTTTTCCTTAACTAAACCTCGATTATAGTAAGCTTCAGCATAGTTAGACTGGAGAGAAATAGCCATATTTAAATCCTCCAAAGCACCGGTATTATTTCCCAAATCAAAGCGAATAACTCCCCGGTTATTATAGGCAATTGGGTTATTGGAATTCAAGCTAATTGCCTTATCTAAATCCTCTAAAGCACCTTCCTTATCCCCAGTTTGTCGTCGAATAATACCACGATTATTATAGGCGATCGGATTCTCCGATATTCTCGGTGTTACTTGTACATTATCGGGAATAGTAGCGGTATCAGTGCGTGCATTTCCCCGATTACTATACGCTGTCACATCGATAGGATTAATGCTCAAAGATTGCAGATAATCTGTAATCGCTCCTTGATCATCTCCCACGTCAGTGCGACTATTCCCACGACTATAGAAAATTCTCGCATCACGGACTTTTTGTAGAAATACATTATAATCCTCGATCGCTCCCTGTTTATCCCCTTTTTCAAAACGCGCATTGGCCCGTTTATGATAACCTTCTGGATCGTTAGGATAGGCCACTATATAAGTAGTATAATCTCTTTCGGCCGCGGCAAAATTTTTCAAGGCAAAATAAGCATCTCCCCGCGCTTGAGCGTGACAAAAGACGTTATAATTAGGACGAAAATCGGGTTCTCTGGAGTCATAAAAATAATTTCTGTCGGCAGATTCTCGGATATTTTCGCTACAGACAGAGCGAGAAGTAAAACTAGGTGTATTAATCCGATCATCTTGGGCTAAGGCATTATTATAATTATCTACTGCCTCCTGATAACGCCCCAATTTATACAGCACTAACCCCCGATGATAGTGAGCGGCTGCATCATGATGATTTCGTGCCACTGCCGCAGTAAAATCCTCTAAAGCTCCTGCGTATTCTTGATATTTATTGGCTCGCATTAACCCCCGATATACATAGGCTTTTGCGTCTTGGGGTTGCAGATAAATTGCTTGGTTATAATCTTGAATTGCCCCTTGATTATTGTTGAGTCTTAGGTGAGCATAACCCCGTTTAAGAAATGCTCTAGAATGGGGAATTTTATCGTAGTTGGGATTAATACGGATGACAAGTGCTAGATCTTTGATGGCTCCATTATAATACTCGATCGCTGTTTGATATCCTGACAGGGAATTAGAAGATAAATTGGCTAATTCGACTTCCTCGTCAGCGATTTCAAGTTGTACTCTGGCACGGTTTTGATAACTGCTAGGAGCATTCTTGGCTAAAAATAGTTTGGGTGAGCATTTTAAAACGATTTTATAATCCTTAAAAGCCTCTCGTTTTCCCCCTATCTTTTCTAAAGCTATAGCCCGATTATAATAGCCTTCAATTAGATCGGGTTTGTATAAAATAGCCAGATCATAATCTTTGATAGCCTCTGCATAATTTCCCCACTGAGAGTATAGCTGTCCTCGATGATAATAGCCGCGATAATCTTCAGTTTCATAACCAATGAAACGCTGGTAATAATCTAAAGCCAAGGATTGATGATTGAGCAAAGATGCAATAATTGCTAGGTTAAAGTAAACTTCGCTTTGATTGGGATTATATTTAAAGGCTTGCTGAAAATCTGAGCGGGCAGCTTCTAATAATTTTAGCTGATGCTGATCCTTGATTCGGCTTTCTCGCTCAATCAAGGGTGTTTCTTCCTCAATAACAGGGATTTCCTCAACTATAGGGTTTTTTTCCTCAATAACAGGGATTTCCTCGGCTATAGGGTTTTTTTCTCCCGCAATCACCATGGCTAACTTTAACACACCTCTTTGATAATAGGCTTGAGCTAGTAACTGTCGATCTTTGAAGGCGGGAGCATTATAATTACTATACCAAATGTATTGACTGAAATCATCGATCGCACCGTTTCGATCGTTGATTTTTTCTCGGGCCATTCCCCGTTGAAGATAAAGTTTAATCGTACCCAGATCGCTAGGATAGACTCGCAGAGTGGCTGAATAATTAGCAATTTCTCTTTTAAGAGCATTTGTATCAACTTCTTCCCTAGAAATAACGGGACATTGTAGGTTTTCTACTGCTTTAACTGAGCTAACTTCTAAACCCAATAATTCCCAAAACAACAGGGGAGACAATAAAAGTATTTTTCTAAAAAGCTTGACATTTAAACTATTTTGTGCGGGGGAGGTAATGGCTTGCGCTGTCAGGGTTTTAGTGATTAAGGATTGTTGTGGCATGATGATTAAAAAAATTTGCCCTAAATATAATTTGGTAATTTAATTATAACTGAACTTCTCCCGTATGAATATATTAGCCATGGCTAAAAGTCTTACAGAGCCTATGCTAAAGCTGGGTAATTTTAATGTACTAATGAGAATGAACGTCTGAAATCCTTATTTTCCTGAGAAGCGCCATGGAGTAAGGGTATCGTTGGGCAGCTTAAATAATACACTTGTTCTGCCTAGTCTGGCTACGCTCGCTGCCGGTCGGCACTTAAGGGCAAGGTTTCCACTTTCCCCGACTGGCTCCTGAATCCTCACCCCACCAAGAAACATTTTCAGCCAACCCTATTTAAGAGCCAATTTTAAAGGCTTCTAGAAATAAACTATAGGTGATACCAATTTTGAGTAAATTGAAAGATTCTCGCAGAATCGGTGCAGGTTTAGCCTGAGAACTTTTTCGGTAAACAATCCGGCTAATCGCCTCCGTAAACAGCAGCAATAAACCAGCAGCCGTGACATCCCATTGAGCAGTTTGACCAGCAGTGGTGACAATTGCTTGACCAGAAAAAACTCCAAATAAAACACAAATTATCTGTAGGGAAATCCGTCGCCAAGGATTACCAAAAAAGCGATTAAATCGACTGCTGGTGACATTAGCCAGCGTACTTAAACGGGTGCGTTGCATGGCCATATTTATTTAGAAGTAATACGGTTAAGAAGCCACAAAGAAGTAACAATACCAGTAAAGTGAGCGAGAATTGTATTAGTATTGGCCTGCACAATTAACAGGTCAACAGAATTAACAAACTGACTGGGGTTAGAGGCAACATTAAAAGTACCTTGAGGAACATTGAGGGATTTAATTAAGACAATTCCCGCTAACGCTTGCGCTCCCAAAATCGTTAAAAACATCCCGATAATATTAGCGATTAAACCCTGACGGATTAACTGAATAGTATCGGATTTTTTCGGGCGACTATCTTGATCACCTCTCAACATTTGACGGGCAATTTTCATGTAACGAGAAGAAAAGAAAATGGCAACCACCAAGAAACAAGCCCCACCAATGGCACACAAAACACCGATTTCAATGCCAGAAGTGCGTTGTCTCGTCCCTAATAAACTAGCGGTAGCAATGAGTAATAAAACCCCCGAAATTACGCCCAGGACAATCTGCGTCCAAAAACCGATTCTTCCCTGACGTAAAAGGATATTAGCAGCCCGTTGGACGGCGGGAGGCAAGGAATAAAGATCAGAATCTCTAGGGGTGGATATATTGGTAATTTCTGATTGTTTGTCTCTCATCGGGGTTAAGCTAGGGATTGGGTACATCTGGTCTTGATCTATTTTCGTCTTTTTTTTTGCCCATGGCTAGAGATTTAATAAACCTCTGGCATAATTAATTTTTCAGGGTTCAAAGACGGCAAAAATGATGATTAAATGGTCTAAAATCTGTAAATAGACCATTTAATTGATTGTTATTCATTCTTAATTCTCCTGACTACTGGCTACTGACTCCTAACCCTAACAACAATTTTTGATTTTTACAAGCGGTCTAATTTTGACACTGACTGGCTATCTGTTTAGCTTCCACCTGTAAACGCTGGGCCATGCGAAACATTTCTTGGCCGGTGTGGAGAGAGCGATCATCGTAGTTAAGGGTAAAGGTTTCCAATTCTTCGAGTCCGTCAGTGAGATGATTGAGACAGTAGTAAAGAGAAGCGGCCACTTTGGCCATTTTGGCAGGGTTAGGCCGTTGGCAAAAGAGGGTTTTAGCTCGATCGAGATTTTGGCGACAGGTTTCTAGATAGTCTTGAAAAACAGCCATCAACTGATCATCGAAGGGATCGGCGGATAGGTGATCGATCTGACCTTTGAGAGGTCGGATAATTTGACCGATCAGGCGATTAATCGGGCTATAGGTCTGGTTATACCACTGTTTGACTAGGACTTCGTCTTCCTGGACTGCTTCTTTGTAACGATGGTAATTTGCCTGGGCGGTGGCAGTGCGTTGGACGCGGGGAGAATTGGCGATTATTTGGTTATCGTAGTCCTTTCTTAGTCTCGGATCGCTTAAAATCTCGTAGGCGGCGTTAATAGCGACGATTTTATCGTGACTGGCACTATCGTTTTGACTATCGGGATGGAATTGTCTGGCTAAACGCCGATAGGCCCGTTTAATCTCGTCAGGGGTCGATTTATGGCTGATTTCTAAGGTCTGGTAGTGGTTGCCGGTCATGAGCGCAAGCGATCGATCTGTCTTTTATTATTATCGACCATGGTTAACGCGGCGGAGAAGGAGAATTGTCAGTGATCAGTGATCACTGATCACTGATTTAGACAAAAGGATTGATTTCAGGGATATCCTCGAGCGAGGGTAAGTCTATTGGGCCCGATCGCTCTTGTCTAAGATAATAGGGACAATGAAGCTGACAATCGGGACGATGGGGAAAATCAACTAAATCATTTTCGTATGCTGATAGATAGCGATCGAGATCCTTCAATAAACGGCGTAAATCCCGCCCTGTCTGTTGGTGTAGTTTCCGATTATAGTTAAAAGTAATTTGTTCGGGGCTGCGGGGCAACTGCACAAACCAATAGGTCATCGATAAACTATCAAGAGGATAAGCAGAAGTTTCTCCCAAAACATACAGATAAAGTCTCGTCTGCCAATTTTTGGCTAGTTTGTCGGCATCGATCGGTTTTAAGTAGGTTTTCCAGTCAAAAATTACCGCTCGATCGCTCTCTAATAAAATTAAATCATAGATAACCGTTAATAAATAATTACCCACAGTTAAACTGCGACAATGTTCCGCTTCTCGATTGGTTTCTCCCGGATTTTGGGCAATTGCTGGGGCAGCTTTTAATAGGGCCGTTAAACAATGTTCTAACTGTTCATTTTCCCGTAATAGAGGCGCAATCGGCAGCCCTAATTCCCGCTGCTGTAATAATAGGTGAAACTGACTGCCCCATTCTTGCCGCTGCAATTGCCCAGGGTCAGCTGGTGTGTTAAGTTCCTCTAGATAGACTTTTTGAAATCTCGGTGGACAGGTTTCCAATAGGTTTAAATGACCTTGGGCAAGACGGTAGATCTTAGGCATAATAGGATTATCGTGAATAAAACAGCAGTTAGCCTATTATCGAGAAAACGGGTTTCTTTGAGAAACTATTTAGAAACCCGTTTTCTTGCAATAAATGTTAATCTCTGTTACAGGGGTCTTGAAAAATTGGCACTTGTTAGGCTAAAACTGTTAAAAATAAACTTTTGCAGTTAACGTCATGACTTCTACTCTTTTGCCGATTCTTCCTGCTGTTGACGATATTTTATTCAATTTCGCTCAATCTGATGGCTTTTGGGCGAATTTAGAAACTGCTTTTGGCAGAAATTATGATGTGGTTAAGGCGACAGAATTTAATGAGAAAACGGGTTTCTCTGAGAAACTCTTTGAGAAACCCGTTTTCTTTGAGAAACCCGTTTTCTTGTCCTTTGAGAAACCCGTTTTCTTGTAATAAATGTTAATTTTTGTTACAGGGGTCTTGAAAAATTCGGGATTGTTGGGCTAAAACTGTTAGCAATAAACCTCTGCTGTTAATGTCATGACTCCTACTCTTTTGCCCCTCCTTCCTTCTGTGTATGATGTTTTGTTCAATTTCGCTCAATCTGATGGTTTTTGGGCGAATTTAGAAACTGCTTTTGGCACAAGTTATGATGTGGTTAAGGCGACGCAATTACGACAACAGTGGCAAAGTCGAAATTTCAGTCAACTTCCCCCAATTGAGGTACTCAGTGATGAGGTTTTGGGGACAGCAAATGGTGCATATTCCAGCAGTAAGAATAAGATTTATCTATCAGCATCTTTTTTAAATACGGCTTCCTCAGCATCGATAATTAACGTAATTTTAGAAGAAATTGGGCATTATGTGGATGCTCAAGTTAATCAGGTGGATAGCGCGGGAGATGAAGGAGAATATTTCGCAGCATTAGTTCGCAGAGTAGATTTAACAGCGCAAGAATTAGCAAGAATTACAACTGAAAATGACTTTGCCAATATTACAATCACAGGCAATGATAATGATGTTCCTGTAGAAAAATCTGCACCAATCATTTTAACCGTTAATACGACCGCCGATCAAAATGATGGAACCACTACTGGTGGATTGTCATTACGAGATGCGATTTTAATAGCCAATGCAGACACTACCAATGACTATATTATTGAATTACAAGGGGGGAAAACCTATTTTCTCACTCAATTAGAGGATGATTTGTGGGAGAATAAAGCCAAAACTGGTGATTTGGATATTTTACCAGGTGGTAAAGTCACGATTAAAAGTTTGGGTACAAGTCAGGCTGTTATTGATGGCAGTGGTTTAGGTAGTGGATTTGGTAAGGGTAATCGCATTTTTCATGTCTTAGCTAACAGCAATTTTTCCTTAGATAAAGTAACTATTACGAAATCAGCAGTAGGAGGTATTCTTGTTGAGGAAAATGCTTTAGCTAATATTAGCAATAGCATAATTACTCAAAATGTTTACGTTGCCATGTCCGGTGGTAGTGCATCACAAAGGGGTGGAGGTATTAGAAATTTCGGTAATACTATTATTCAATCAAGCACGATAAATCAAAACTTAAGTGGATATGGTGGTGGTATTTATAACGAAGGATCACTAACTATAAACGATAGCACCATTAATGAAAATAGCTCTACTTATGATGGAGGGGGTATTTATAGCGTTTCCTGTTCGCAAGAGGTACACTATCGATGTTGAAAAGCTTAATTAGCAAAGGTTTAAGTGTGCCACACAGGGGTGAGAACCGCTATATTCTAGCGGAACATTAACAGTAACTAATAGTGTTGTCAACAGTAACAAGGCTGGATTTAATGGAGGTGGCTTTTATAATGGAGGCACAGCTAATATTTCTAAAACTACTTTCAACAATAACAATGATACTGGTATTTATAATACTGGATCATTAACGCTCACTGATGGTTCAATCAATAGCAATCTCAGCGTAGGATTAGAAAATGAGGGGACTACTACCGTTACTGGAACCTCAATTAATAGCAATAAAGGGAATGGGATTGAAAATAGTAATATACTTAACATTAGTCGGGCTACCATCAATCAAAATGGAGAATATGGTTTATATAACTCACCTGATCTCTTTGGTAGGCGTAGGGTGCGTTAGGCGGCTATCAATTCCGTCAAAAAACCAAAATTAACAAGCCGCCGTAACGCACCAACTCTATTATTAAATCGGTGCGTTACGCTATCGCGCTTTACACCTAAGAGTAAGCGGACAACTCAAATGAACCCAACAACCGCCAATTATGATGAACCCTGGAAAGAAGCATTAAGTCACCTAGAAAACGGGTTTCTTCAAGAAACTATTGAGAAACCCGTTTTCTTTGAGAAACCCGTTTTCTTTGAGAAACCCGTTTTCTGGACTTTAAGACAAAAAAACGTTTCGCTGACAAACTCTATAAAGTCTGGTTACTCAGTGGAGAAGAAGTCTGGATATTGCATCGTTGTTTTCAGCTAATAGTTTCTGAATTTATTTCTTCTTATTTTCGACTAACTCTTGCTCAAATTTTGGCTGACTTTTTTGAGATTTTTGACCACTTATGCTCGCCAGCAAAAACAAATGATAAGAGCTTTGTTTTGATTTGTAAATAACACCATAAGGTTGGCTGATATAATCGATTAATTCATCCATGTTTCAATAAATCTTTGCTTTCAACCACCCGATCACTTCATTTGTCTGGTCATCTGTTAAATATCCGATCGAGCCTTTATATCCTATTCTAATTCCTTCTATTTATTTTAAATATATTTCGACCGTAATATATAAAAGATTGCTTGACACAGAGTATTCTGCTGATTTCTTCACAGGTTTTACTTTCGAGAGACATCTACATCTTTACTGAGAGCGCTCGTTTCAGTTCTCTTGAATCCATTACACTTTTTATAAATAGCTCTAATTCAGCTATTTGTGATTCCTTGCTTTGCTGCTCCAATCTTGTGTAATTCATTTTGTATTTGGTATAATGGCTCTTCTCGACTTTGTGTGATAATTTTTGCTTATGGAATCGTGAAATGCTTATCGGGCAAGACTTTTAGGGCTATTTTGCGGATATTCTATCAGTATAGACCTCGTTTCCACACAGAAACCAGAAGAGCCGCGATGCAACTTCCCCACCCTTCTAGGTGTGCGGGTGGGGACTGACGCGGAATTGTTCACCCTAATTTTGGTAAACCCATACTATAGTTCTGGACTCTGGCATTGAGATTATAGCTAATTTCGCCTTTTTGCAGGAGAGAACGGATAAAATGTTCTAGATCTGAACCGATGCGACGGAGATTATATTCGCTCAGTTCTTCCCCATTGTAGGACTCTACCAATTCATCAAACTTACTATAAACCTTATTGAGAGCCACTTCTTCCCAATTAAATTCATTATCGGGATCCACATCAAGAGTCAAGACATGGTTACTCTCGATTAATTGATTATTTTTTACTTCAGCCGTATAAATGCGAATATGACGGGTCGTGGATTTTAACAGCATGGAATCTTCAGGGTAAGTTAGACGCTATGTCTAAGATTTTGCCATGATTTGCGGCAATGGGGAAATGGGGAAATGGGGTGTGGGAAGTGGGGAAGTGGGGAAATGGGGAAGTGGGGAAGTGGGGAAATGGGGTGTGGGAAGTGGGGAAGTTGTCTCATCACCCCAAAACCCTATCACCCTATCACCCTATCACCCTATCACCCTATCACCCTATCACCCTATCTCCTGTCTCCCGAACAATGTTTACGGATCGACCAGAAACGTGATACTATAATAGATTGCAGTATTTAAGCAGAGATCACGAGTCCTATGGCCTTAACCCAGACCAAAAAACAAGAACTAATCAGCCAATATCAGTCCCACGAAACCGATACAGGATCATCGGAGTTACAGGTAGCTTTCTTAACCGAGAGAATCAACCAACTGACCGAACACCTGAAAGCTAACCCAAAAGACCACGCTTCCCGCCGGGGATTACTCCAGATGATCGGTCGTCGTCGGGGACTGTTAACCTATATCCAGAAGAAAGATCAACAACGTTATCAAACCCTGATTGGTCGTCTCGGAATTCGCCGTTAAGCTTACCCCCCTTGCATCCCTACCATGGCCTCTGAATCGAAATCGACGGAGAAAAAAGAACGTCTCCCCTTTGAGCCGCGCCAAAATAAGCGAAAAACCCCGAAAATTGCCCCTAGTCCCGTGCCACCGCCGATAAAAAATCGCTCCGAGGAAACCAGCTTAAAGGCAATTCCGCAAGCGGTCAGTCAACGGATGGCCAAACGGATGGCGGTATTTTGCGGCATTCCGACAGTATTGGGGATAACTTCCTTTTTTGGCTTCTACTGGATTATTAGCCACAATCTTCTCGAAATCCCTTCCTACGTCGCCATGCTCGTCAGTTTAAGCCTGTTTGGTCTAGGTTTTATCGGTCTGAGTTATGGCATCTTCTCCGCTTCTTGGGATGAGGATCGGGTGGGGGATTGGCTAGGATGGCAAGAATTTCAAGCTAATTTTGGTAGAACGATCGCCGCTTGGCGGTCCGGCAAAAAAGAAGTGGAAGAAAAATAGATAACCTCTAGAAATCGTCAACAATAGAGATTAAAGGAAACAATAAAAGGTTAATGCCATGATTGTTGTCATGAAAGTTGGTTCCCCGGAAATTGAAATCGAGCGCGTCGGTGCCGAATTCGAGGCATGGGGATTAAGTCCCGAGAAAATCGTCGGTAAGCATAAAGTTGTCATCGGTTTAGTCGGAGAAACCAGGGAATTAGACCCCCTACAAATCCAAGAATTAAGCCCTTGGATCGAAACCGTCCTACGAGTCGAACAACCCTTCAAACGCGCCTGTTTAGAATACCGTCACGGGGAATACAGCGAGGTTTTAGTCCCTACTCCTAACGGTGTTATCCCCATCGGCAGAAATCATCCCGTTAGCATTGTCGCCGGCCCCTGTTCGGTGGAAAATGAGGCCATGATCGTGGAAACTGCCAAACGAGTGGCGGCAGCCGGAGCGCAATTCCTCCGGGGGGGTGCCTACAAACCCCGCACTTCTCCATACGCTTTCCAAGGTCACGGGGAAAGCGCTTTGGAATTACTAGCGGCGGCTAGAGATGCCAGTGGTTTGGGTATTATCACGGAAGTAATGGACGCGGCGGATCTCCCTAAGATTGTCGAAATAGCCGACGTGGTGCAAGTGGGGGCGCGCAATATGCAGAATTTTTCCCTCCTGAAAAAAGTTGGGGCGCAACCGAAACCAGTCCTACTCAAGCGCGGCATGGCGGCCACTATTGAAGATTGGCTGATGGCGGCAGAATATATCCTCGCCGCAGGAAATAGCAATGTCATTCTCTGCGAACGCGGTATCCGCACCTTTGACAGTAAATATACTCGCAATACCCTAGATTTATCCTGTATTCCCGTTTTAAGAACTTTAACCCACCTGCCGATCATGATCGATCCTAGCCACGGTACGGGTAAATGGGAATATGTACCGACCATGGCCATGGCTTCCCTGGCAGCTGGGGCCGATTCCTTGATGATTGAGGTACATCCTAACCCGGCGAAGGCCCTATCTGATGGGCCGCAATCCTTGACTCCGGACCGATTCGATCGATTAACTCGGGAGTTAGCGGTCATTGGTAAGGCGATCGGGCGTTGGCCCCAAGTTCCGGCACTGGTTTGATAAGATACAAAGGGGGTGAATCAACCCCCTTTTTTGGGCATAAATTTCGCTGTTTTCGGGGCAGTTATGGTGACAGTTCCTCTAGAGTTAAATACTAGCGAAATCCGGGCAGAAAGACGGGTTACTTTTTATCATCTCAGTTGGTTATCCTATCAGCAAATTTTACAGGCGCTAGGGGAAAATAATCGCGCCCATTTATTTTATGATCGTGGCACTTTAGAAATTACTATGCCCCTAGAAGAACACGAGTTTTATCGAGAATTAATCGGATTATTTATTCGGATTTTGGTGGTAGAATTGGGTTTAAAAATTAAAAGTATGGGTTCCACAACTCTAGTTAGGGAAGATTTAGAACGAGGAGCAGAACCTGACAATGCCTACTACATTCAAAATCAAGCTAAAGTGCTGGGGAAAAGGATTAATTTAACTGAAGATCCGCCCCCAGATTTAGTGGTGGAAGTGGATATAACCCATACGGATATTAATAAATTAGCACTTTATGCCCGTTTGGGAGTGCCGGAATTATGGCGTTTTAATGGACAAATCTGGCGCATTTATCGGTTAGAAAAGGGGGTTTATCAGGAAGGGGAATTTAGTCCCACTTTTCCCCTAGTTCCCAAAACTAAACTCTATGAATTTTTAGCCACTGCTAAAGAGGATGAAGTGAGGGCAGAAAAGAATTTAAGAGCATGGGTTGTTAGTCAACTAGCTAAAAGTTGAGGTAATTATGGTGACAGTTCCTCTAGAGTTAAATACTGAGCAAATTAGGGGCGAAAAACGGGTTACTTTTTATCATCTCAGTTGGTTATCCTATCAGCAAATTTTACAGGCAATAGGAGAAAATAATTGCGCCCATTTATTTTATGATCGTGGCACTTTAGAGATTACTATGCCCCTAGAAGAACACGAGTTTTATCGGGAATTAATCGGACGTTTTATCTATTTTTTGGTGTCCGAATTGGGTTTAAAAATTAAAAGTATGGGTTCCACAACTCTAGCTAGGGAAGATTTAGAACGAGGAGCAGAACCCGATAATGCCTACTATATTCAAAATCAAGCTAAAGTGCTGGGAAAAAGGATTAATTTAACTGAAGATCCGCCCCCAGATTTAGTGGTGGAAGTGGATATTACCCACACGGATATTAATAAATTAGCACTTTATGCCCGTTTGGGAGTGCCGGAATTATGGCGTTTTAATGGACAAATCTGGCGCATTTATCGGTTAGACAAGGGGGTTTATCAGGAAGGAGAATTTAGTCCGACTTTTCCCCTAGTTCCGAAAACTAAACTCTATGAATTTTTAGCCACTGCTAAAGAGGATGAAGTGAGGGCAGAAAAGAATTTAAGAGCATGGCTTGTTAGTCAACTAGCTAAAAATAATTAACCAGAGCAGTTTTTGATGTAATTAAGTACCTAAGCAAAATTAATTACACATATCTAACTAGAGCTTGCTGAATAAATCTAAAAACCTTGTTGGGTAAGACTTTTAGACCTTTTGTCAATCAAAAAATACTGGATATAGGAGTGATCGGGGGGAAATTTAGGCACTTTTTCCCTGAAAATTAGGTAATTGGCCACCTCAAAACTGGTAAAACCCTACACCCCCCCGATGTCGGGGGGGTAGGGGGGGCCACACCCTACCCCCACGAAAAACTTTTTGCCGTAAACCCTAATTATTACCCTTTTTGAGGGCGGAAGTGGCAAACTATTAACTGTTGACTGTTGAATGGGAAAAGACTGTGGATATTCGCTTAATCGTTGTTGATGTGGATGGAACGATCGCCGGGGATAACAATCAGGTTAATCCGGCTGTGGTGCAAGCTGTCTCGGCCGTCCAAAAAAAGGGAATTCCCGTCGCTATCGGCACTGGTAGGATGTACCGCTCGGCTTTACGCTTTCATCAACGCCTTAAATCCACTTTACCTATAATTGCTTACAATGGCGCTTGGATTCAAGATCCTGTTTCCCAAGTTCACCATCGACATACCCCTATTTCCCCCGACTTGGCGATCGATCTTTTAGATTATCTCGAACAACCCCAATGGAAGGAGAAAATCTCCCTTAATTTTTATATGGACGATGTGCTTTATGTGCGGCAATTAAATGCGGAAACGGAATTCTATCGGCAGCGATCGGGTATTATTGCCGAAGCAGTGGGAGATTTACGCAAAGTGGCTCACAAAACCACTAAAATCCTGGCCATGGGGGAAGATAAGCAATTTATCGCCGAGATTTGGCAGCATTTACAGCAACGCTATCAAAATCAAGATTTATACTTTACCCAATCGAGTCCGACTTTTTTTGAAGTTACCCACGTTGAGGCTACCAAGGGAAGCGCCACCCAATTTTTGGCCGAAGATATCCTAGGATTACAACCGCAAAACGTCATGGCGATCGGTGATAATTTTAATGATGTTTCTATGCTCACCTATGCGGGTGTTGGTGTCGCCATGGGTAATGCTCCCCAAGCCGTTAAGGATCAAGCCGATTGGGTTGCCCCCAGTGTAAACTTAAATGGGGTGGCTGCGGCCTTGGAAAAGTTTGTTTTAATTTGAGGAATGGGGGAATGGGGAAGTGGAGAAATGGGGAGATGGGGAGATGGGGAATGGGGAGATGGGGAGATGGGGAATTTCAACTAAAACCCTACAACCCTAACACCCTAACACCCTAACACCCTAAAACCCTAAAACCAATCCGCTTTTCACCGAGAAAATTATGACTATTAATACGCAAACTGTTACGATTCCTAACAAAGATATTGACATAGATGCCTATTTAGCCATTCCGGACCGGGTGGGAATTTATCCAGCAATTATCGTAATTCAGGAAATATTCGGCGTAAACGACCATATTCGCGATGTTACCCGCAGAATTGCCCAAGAAGGCTATATAGCGATCGCTCCTGCCATTTATCAGCGATTTGCTCCCGGTTTTGAAACGGGGTATAGTATGGCAGATATCGAAATCGGTCGTCAGTACAAAGAACAAACCAAAGCAGCCGAATTAATCAGCGATATCCAGGCCACCATCGATTATCTTTATAGTTTGCCACAGGTGCAAAAAACCGGTGTCGGCACGATCGGTTTTTGTTTTGGTGGTCATGTGGTTTATCTTGTCTCCACTCTAGAGGATATCAAAGTTACTGCCTCTTTTTACGGTGCAGGAATCACCACGGGAACCCCTGGGGGTGGTCAAGCGACAGTGAAGGTGACTCCCCAAATCAAAGGGACAATCTACGCATTTTTCGGGGTGTTAGATACCAGTATTCCTCAAAAGCAAGTGGATGAGATAGAAAACGCATTAACCCGTTATCAAATTCCTCATCGAGTTTTCCGCTATGAAAACGCCGACCATGGCTTTTTCTGCGACCAAAGGGCTAGTTATAATGCTAATGCGGCCAAATCTGCCTGGGATCATGTGCTAGAGTTATTTAGCCTTCTTAAATCTTAATGGTCTGACTCCTCAAGCTTCAGCTTACACTGGAAGCAGTTCGAAATTATACTTGTAACCATTCTATTTATCATGACACCGAACCCAGCCTTTTCCATGGACGATTTTGCCAAAGCTCTTGATCAATACGATTATCAATTTGAAAAAGGGCAAATCGTGCGCGGGAGAGTCGATCAACACACCTCCGATGGAGCATTCATCGATATTGGCGGCAAATCCTCCGCTTTTATTCCTTTAAGGGAAATTTCCCTCGAAAATGTTACTTCCATTCCCGAAGCTTTACCTATAGGTGCAGAATTCGATTTTCTGATTACCCGTGGACAGGATGCGGAAGGACAAGTTACCCTGTCTCTGCGGCAATTATTACTACAAAAAGCTTGGGAAAATGTCAGGGAAATCTCTGAAAGTGGCAAGTCGGTACAGCTGCGCGTCACGGGGGTGAATAAGGGGGGAGTGACGGGAGAAGTGGAAGGATTAAAAGGATTTATCCCTCGCTCCCATTTAATCGAAAAAAATGATTTAGATTCCCTGATCGGACAACTTTTAACCGCAACTTTTATTCAAATCGATCAAGAAAATAATAAATTAGTTTTATCTCAGCGAGAAATTGCTCGCGCTAACGCTATCAGTCAATTAGCTGTGGGTAAATTATTAAGTGGCACTGTGGTTAAATTACAACCCTACGGTGTCTTTGTTGATTGCGGTGGAGTGACGGGATTACTCCATGCTAAACAGGTGACGGGAGCCTCTTTTAATTCTCCCATGACTTTCTTTAAAGTTGGTCAAGCAATTCAAGTGGTAGTCGCGGAAATTGACGAATATAAAAACCGCATTTCCCTATCTACAAAAATCCTGGAAGCGCACCCCGGGGAAATTCTCGAAAACTTTGCAGAAGTCATGGAAACAGCAGCAGAAAGATTAAAACAAGCTCAGGGAAAAACCCCAGAAACTTAGTGTAGGGTGGGTTAGGCGACAATAATTTAGATATTTTACCACCTATTTAGTATTCGCCGTAACCCACCATCAGTTATCAGTTATCAGTTATCAGTTATCAGTTATCAGATGTGAGTTAGCGTAGGGTGGGTTAGGCGACAATAATTTAGATATTTTACCACCTATTTAGTATTCGCCGTAACCCACCATCAGTTATCAGTTATCAGTTATCAGTTATCAGATGTGAGTTTTAAGTGGACAGTCTTAAGTAGGAAATTGCCGTTTTCTTTTCGCTGATTGCTGTTTTTTACTTTTTCCTTGATCAAGATGTTTCAAGAAAAGATGTTTCAAGATCGGATAGCAATTTTAGGGACTATGCACGGAAAAGAGCGGGTAATAGCGCCGATTTTAGCGCAAGAAATAGGTCTTAAGGTGATTGTACCCGATAATTTTAATACCGATCGCTTTGGCACTTTTACCCGGGATATTAAGCGCATCGGGACACAAATTGAAACCGCTCGCAGGAAAGCACAAGAAGCGATCGAGCTTTCGGGATACGAGATAGGAATTGCCAGTGAAGGTAGTTTTTATCCCCATCCCAACTTGCCGTTAGTTTCCTGTAATCGTGAATTGATTTTATTGCTCGATCGAGTCCATAATCTAGAAATAATTGGTCAAGCAATAGTCACGGAAACTAATCACGCTCACCAAACTGTAACTAATCTAGCAGCTGCTTTAGAATTTGCCGAAAAAATCGGGTTTCCTAGTCATGGTTTAGTGGTGATGTTTGATAAAAATTCTCTCGACTCCGAGCAGATTTTTAAGGGAATTACTGACGAGAAAAATTTCGTTAAAATTGTTGAAGATATTCTTGACAAAAACGGCAAAGTACACCTAGAAACCGATATGCGCGCTATGCACAATCCCACGCGGATGAAAGCAATTGTTGCCGCAACAACAAATCTGGTGCAGAAACTTAGTCAATTATGTCCTAATTGTGGTTGTCCGGGGTTTGATATTATCGAAAGAAAAGCGGGTTTACCCTGTGGTTTATGTCACTTTCCCACCTCTTTAATTAAACTGGAACTATACGGTTGTCAAAGCTGTGATTATCGAGAGGAAAAACTCTTTCCCAACGGTGAAAAAACCGCCGATCCGATGTATTGTGAATATTGTAATCCTTAAGGATAGCTTTTCTATGGAAAGAATTTTAGAACCGGAAGTAATGGATGATCGGGAAGAAGCGATCGAATATGATGCCATGGACTTCACCGAAGTTAATACTAATTTTGCTAAAGAAGTCGTACAATTGGCCGGCATTAATGCTAGGGTGTTAGATGTAGGAACTGGCACTGCACGCATTCCGATTATGCTCAGTCAACTGCGTCCCCAATGGCAAATTATCGCTATTGATCTGGCCGATTCTATGTTAGAAATTGGTCACAAAAATATCCTGAGTGCTAACTGTCAAGAACAGATCAAATTAGAAAAAGTTGATGGAAAAAATCTTCCCTACCAATCCGAGCAATTTGATTTAGTTATCTCTAATAGTTTAATCCACCATCTCGAAAATCCTCTGCCTTTTTTAAGGGAAATTAAGCGAGTTTTAAAACCCAATGGTGGCATTTTTTTAAGAGATTTATTCCGTCCCGATTCCGAGGAAATAATCCAGGGGATGGTGAGGGAAATCGATCCTAATTTTTCTCCCCGACAAGCGCAACTATTTAAGGATTCTCTCCATGCCGCTTTTACCCTAGCAGAAATCGAAGATTTAATCCAGCAATCGGGATTAAAAAATGTTAAAATTTATCAGTCTTCCGAACGTCATTGGACAGCCATAAAAACAAGTAAAAACTAATCAATAAATCAGGAAAAAAGCGAGTTATGAAAGTTGGATTTTTGGGAACAGGATTAATGGGAACGCCAATGGTAGAAAGATTATTAAATCAGAAAATTACTGTTATTGCCTATAATCGCACCTTAGAAAAATTAGCACCTTTACAGCAGTTGGGAGCCAAAACAGTTAGCTGTCCTGAGCAAGTTATTCAAGAGGCAGATTGTCTAATTTTAATGTTAACTAATGCCGCCGCTATCCAAGAGGTTTTAGGATTAAATTCCGAGCAATCTAACTTCAATAATCGGACTATTATCCAGATGGGAACTATTGCTCCTTCTGAAAGTAAACAACTGCGAGATCAAATTGTGGCTAAAGGGGGAGAATATCTAGAAGCACCCGTGTTAGGAAGTATTCCCGAAGCTAAAAATGGGACTCTCTTAGTTATGGTGGGAGCAACGGAGAAACAGTTCCATCAATGGTCAAATTTATTAGCAAATTTTGGTCAAGAACCGATGTTAATCGGGGCAGTGGGAACCGCTGCGGCGTTAAAATTAGCTTTAAATCAATTAATTGCCTCTCTAACCAGTGCTTTTGCTTTGAGTTTAGCTTTTTTATCCCAGCAAGGAGTAGATATAGAAAAGTTCATGACTATCCTGCGTCAAAGTGCCTTATATGCGCCTACTTTTGATAAAAAATTAACCAGAATGTTAGAAGAAAATTATGCTAACCCTAATTTTCCCACTAAACATTTACTCAAAGATGTCAATCTCTTTTTAGAGGAATCGGAGAAGTTAGATTTAACCACTTTTCCCCTAACAGGAGTACAGAGCCTTCTGGAAAAAGCTTTAGAAATGGGATTCGCAGAGGACGATTATTCAGCTTTATACGGGGCGCTGAAAAAAGAATTATAAACCGCTTGGCAACATCAAAACGACTCTCTTTGGTTTGTCTAGTCGGACAACTGATAGGAGAAAAACTGGTAAAAGGCTTTAAATTTTCCTTAAGCTTTGTTGAGGTGGCCGGAAGAGGGGGTTAGAGTGGGAAGTGATGGAATTTTGGGCATATTTTCCTATGACGCTGACTGAATTTGGATTATTAGCGGGTTTACTTGTCCCCGGTATCCTGCTCTCGATTTTGGTGATGGTGAGTTTTGCCAAAGGGGGTTAAAAACCGATAGAGACACCGATGAAAGTGTCTCTATCTTTTTGGGGTGAAGATTAATCTATTTTTGGTTTTTTGCCTAATTTAATTGATTCTGTAGCTAACAAAATTGATTCTAAATGATGGCGCTTCTCCACTTGACCGAGGAAATAACCCGTCATCATCGCTGAAGCGAGAAGATTAGCCAAATTCTCGCGGTCGGTGGTAATTTGTACCGCAAAATCCTCTGAGGGCAACATTCCCACCAATCCCCTGACGTTTTGCGAGATAATATCTTTAATTTCGCTACTGACGGATTGGGCTATTCTCTCAAGGGTTTCAGGATGCTGCTGCTGGAGATACTGCATCAGACAGTTATCATTTTGTTCTTCGGTTTCCCAGGGAAAAAAATCAGGATTAAAAGTCATCAGAACTCCCACGCTGTAGTGGTTATTATATCTAGGTTAACAAATCGCTCTTCTTGATTGCCTGAAGTCCCCCCCATCTTCCTCAAGTTTAGCTCAGTGATCAAACATTCACCCTTAATATACTCTCTCTCTCCTTATTCCCGATCGGTAGCTTCCAGAATACCCTGTTCTCTAAGATTGTCAACCTCGAAATATTGATGAAATTTATCGGTTACTTCCAACCAGTACGATCTACCTTCATTTTGCTTGCGTTTTCTCACAAATCCTCGTTCTACCAAGTCCTGAACCTGTTGATAGGCCGTACTGCCTCGTAAATTAATTAAATCCGCTTGTAAAATCGGTTCTTTTAGTGCGATCGCTGCCAAAGTGCGGAGGGTTCCCGTGCCTAATTCGGCCGGGATCAGGTCTTCGATCAAATTCTGATAAGCTGACCGCAATTGTAAACTATAACCGAGGGGGGTTTCCACCACTTCCAAGGCACTATCCCGGTGAGCATAATCGGACATTAACTCGATCATGGCATCTTCCACCGTCAAGCGATCGCTGTTGGTTAATCTCACCATCTCGGTTAAGGAGACAGGCTGCCCTTTTAGGTAAAGTATCGCTTCTAGACGGGTAGCTAGTCTGATCTCCTGGTGGGGTTCCGCGCTCAATCTCGACTACCTAAGTTTAGACAATGATTTGATATTCTACTAGAAGACGAACGAGAAAATTATGGAAACTTTTTGGAGTCAGATTTTAGACTTTTGTTATCAGGCTACCGGCCAGGTTGGCGATCGCCTACTAGCTGATTTTGGCAAATTACAGGCCACCAATAAAGCAGACGGGACTTTAGTGACGGATGCCGACCGTTGGTCCGATGGCGAATTGCGATCGCTAATTGCCCGCACTTTCCCGGATCATGGAGTCTTAACCGAGGAAACTACCCATATTTTCCCGGATCAAGAATGGTGTTGGGTAGTGGATCCGATCGACGGCACGACTAATTTTACTCGCGGTATTCCCATCTGGGGCATTTCCCTGGGACTTCTCTACCGGGGGACTCCCGTGTTCGGATTTGTTTATTTCCCCTGCCTGAAACAGTCCTATTATGGTTATTGGTACGGTGAGACGGATTTAACCGGTCCAGAGGGGGCCTACTGCAACGGTCAACCGATTCACACCAGCGACGATTTTCCCAGCAAAAATCATCTGTTTAATCTCTGCGCTCGTAGTACATATGTACTCAAAAATCCCTTTCCCTGCAAAGTGCGGATGATAGGAGTAGCTAGTTATAATCTGCTTTTGGTTGCCGATGGCACTGTCTTGGGAGGAGTGGAAGCAACCCCAAAAGTCTGGGATATTGCCGCAGTTTGGGCAATTCTACAGGCCGCAGACGGGGTATTTATCTCTTTAGGAGAAAAGATTTTTCCCTTACAGGTGGGGGAAAATTATAGTGATCGCTCCTATCCCTGTTTAGCCGTAGCTCGATCGAATTTAGCGCCGGTTTTCTTGCCTTTAGTCGGTTTTCTCAAGGATGTTGCTTGAATGGAGAATTGCTCAGGTTAGAATAGCTGCATTTATTCGTTTTATCTCTATTTATTTATAGCGGTTCTCACACCTGTGTGGCACAGTTAAACCTTTGCTGATTAAGCTTTTCAACATCGATAATGTACCTCTTGCGAACAGCAAACCCTATTTATTTCATGAGTTTTGATACTTCCTCTCTCAGCGAACGCAACGATAAAGCCGAAGTCTATCAACCGGTAATTATTCGCCTCGAAAATGTGTCTAAAATCTACGGCAGTGGCGAAACCATGGTTAAAGCCCTTAATAACATCAATTTAAGCCTAAAAAAAGGGGAATATTGCGCTATTATGGGCGCTTCGGGTTCGGGAAAATCCACAGCCATGAATATTATCGGCTGTCTTGATCGTCCCACCTCGGGGTCCTATTATCTAGAAAATCTCGACGTTTCCACGCTGCCGGATGGGGATTTAGCTCAGATTCGCAATCGCAAAATCGGCTTTGTTTTCCAGCAATTCCATCTTTTACCCCAGATGAGTGCGCTAGAAAATGTCATGTTACCGATGATTTATGGTGGGGTTCCTCCCCAAGAAAGAAAGGAAAGAGCGATCGCTGCTTTAACGAGGGTAAAATTGGATAATCGACTGCACAATAAACCCAATCAATTATCGGGGGGACAACAGCAGCGCGTCGCTATTGCTAGGGCAATTGTCAATCAACCCATATTATTACTTGCTGATGAACCGACGGGGGCGCTAGACTCAAAAACTACCCAAGAGGTGATGGCTATTTTCTCGGAATTGAATAACAGTGGCATTACTATCGTCATGGTAACTCACGAGGCTGATGTGGCGCGTCACTCTCAGCGCATTATTTGGTTTAAGGATGGTGAAGTGGTTTATCCTAATCTCGCACCGACGGATTTACCTATAATGTCGGCTTGAAGGCTCTCGGTTTCACCTCGGAGATGAAAAGTTCCGCCAGCATAGAACAGCGAAGCACGACTAAGAATAACTCTAATCTATAGTTGCCAATTTAATTTTAGTATGCTAGAGTAGTTTGCGTGGTAGGTCGATAACGCAAAATGTTTGTTTTAGAGTACAAGCTTAGAGGAAAACCATCTCAATATCAAGCCATTGATGAGGCTATTCGGACAGTACAGTTTGTTCGGAATAAATGTCTTAGATATTGGGAAGACAATAAAGGTGTAGGACAAAAGGATGTATATAAATATGTCACTCAATTAAGAAGTCAATACCCTTTTGTTCAAGACCTTAACTCTACAGCTTGTCAACAGGCTTGCGAACGGACTTGGACTGCTATTCTTAGGTTCTATAATAACTGTAAGAACAAAATTGCTGGTAAGAAAGGATATCCTAAATACTCTAAACGTACTCATTCTGTTGAGTTTAAAAAGTCAGGTTGGAAACTTAATCGAAATTCCAAGAGAATAACTTTCACTGATGGAAAAAACATTGGGGAGTTAAAACTAATTGGTAGTCGAGACTTGTTTGATTTTCAAGAATGGCAAATTCAACGGATAAGAATAGTTAAAAGGGCTGATGGATATTATTGCCAGTTAATGCTAAAACTCGATGCTAGAGATATAACCCCACAATCAGAATCGACGGGTCATTGCGTAGGATTAGATATGGGGTTAAAATATCTTTATGCTGACAGCAACGGGAATACAGTAGAGCCTCCTAAGTATTATCGAAAAGCCGAGAAGCGTCTTAATAAACTGAATAGAAGAAAGTCGAAAAAGTTTAAGAGAGGACAAAAGCAGTCTAATAACTACAAAAAAGCTAGTCAAAAATACGCCAAGGGACACTTAAAAGTAAGTAGGCAACGAGAAGAGTTTGCTAAAAAATTGGCACTCCGTTTAATTCAGTCAAACGACTTGATAGCACAGGTCGATTTAAAAGTCAAGAACCTTGTGCGTAATCGAAAACTAGCTAAGAGTATTAATGATGCTGGTTGGTCACAATTGAGAAAATGGATTGAGTATTTTGGCATTAAATACGGCAGATTAACTATTGCAGTTAATCCCGCCTATACAAGTCAAGAATGCTTTAATTGTGGTCGGTTAATCCAAAAGTCTCTATCAGTCAGAACTCATGTTTGTTTGTGTGGGTATATAGAAGATAGGGACAAAATGGCGGCATTAAATATACTCAAAAAAGCTACGATAGGGCATATCGGAAGCTGGTCGTCAGACCTAAACGCTTGGGGAGATTTAAGCTCTATCTTGGTTGGTAGAAATACCTGCTAAGACAACTTGAGTCAGTGAACCAAGAATCCCTCGCATAAGCGCGACGGGAGTGTCAAATGAGGTGATTGGGTAGGAGGTGGGGATTTTTCGGTAATCAGTGAAAAGAAAACGACAACTTCCTAATTAGATATCTGTTAGGGATTGGGAAGAAAACCAAAAAGTTTAGCTGCCCCTCCCAAAATGGCAACAACCAAAGCGATTAGAATCCCTCGATTGGTAAATTCCTGATTAGCGACTCTTACAGTTAATCCTTTAATTTCTGTGGTTAGTCGCTCATCTAAGGCTTTAATCTCCCCTTTTAACTCCGATTGTCCTATCTCTACTTTGGTTAATCGTTCATCAATTTTGTCGAATTTTTGATTGACATCCCTTTGTAGAGAGTCTATTTTCCCCTCAATCCTTGTTAGAACAGTTTCTAGGGAATAAGTCACAGTTTCGTTAGACATGGGCTAAACTCCTATATTTTGCTATGTTACAATCGCCTAATCTTCTTTGGGCGCGATTGCTCCAGTGGGGACCAATTCTCATAATTCTCCCGGCTGTACTCGGTAGCGATCGCATTAAAATAATCACACAATCAATTAAAAGTATAATAATAAATCCGTTGAGTAACGCACAGAAAACGGGTTTCTCGGAGAAACCCGTTTTCTACTCATGCAATAGGCAAAAGGGAGAATAAATAATCATTCTTTAATAACCGGATTTAATATTAGTAAAAATCGTCAATTGAATGTTAAGAAGTGCGGAAATTGGGATTTAATACTGCTCACTTAAAACTCAAATCTGATAACTGGTAACTGATAACTGATAACTGATAACTCCTTAGATTTCGGGTGCTTTTAGGGAATAAAGGGAGAAACTAGGGGTTTTTGCCTTTGCCTGTTGCACTAAACTGGGAACAGAATTACGCGCTAGGGCGGTTAATTTATTGGTAGTAGCATCGTAAATTGTCGTGGCTACTTTGGGATAGAGTCCAATGCCGATAATTGGCACTAATAGAGAAGCGATGATAAAGACTTCCCGGGGTTCCGCATCTACTAGGGCATGGTGTTCTTCTAATTCCTTATTTTCTGGCCCATAGAGAATTTCTCGCAACATGGACAAGAGATAAATCGGGGTGAGAATGACACCGATAGCCGCTAAAAAGACGATAATAACCCGGAAAGTGGGACTATAGGCATCACTGGTGGCAAAACCGATAAATACCATTAATTCCGCCACAAAACCGCTCATCCCAGGCAAAGCGAGGGAAGCGAGGGAACAGGTAGTCCACATGGCAAAAACTTTCTTCATTTTCTTGCCGACACCGCCCATCTCGTCTAACATCAGGGTATGGGTGCGATCGTAGGTACAACCGACCATAAAGAATAAACTCGCCCCAATCAGTCCGTGGGAAATCATCTGTAACATCGCCCCACTTGTACCAATATCGGTAAAGGAAGCCATACCAATCAGGACAAATCCCATGTGAGAGATGGAAGAATAGGCAATTTTGCGCTTAAGATTGCGTTGGGCAAAGGAGGTTAAGGCGGCGTAGATAATATTAACTACCCCTAAAATCACCAAAACGGGAGCGAAAACGGCGTGAGCATCGGGTAACATCCCCATATTCATGCGTAGGAGCGCATAACCACCCATTTTAAGCAAAATTCCCGCTAGTAACATATGGGCAGGGGCAGTGGCTTCGCCGTGGGCATCCGGTAGCCAAGTATGGAGGGGGAAAATCGGCAGTTTTACCCCGTAGGCAATCAGAAAACCAGCGTAGAGGAATAATTGCAGTTTCAGGGGAAAATCCTTGCCGGCAATAGTCACCATGTCAAAGGAGACGGTATCGCCATAAAAAGCCATCGTCAGCGCCGCTACAAGGATGAAGAGAGAGCCTCCGGCGGTGTAAAGGATAAATTTGGTGGCTGCGTAGAGACGACGTTTACCGCCCCAAATAGAGAGGATTAGATAGACGGGGACTAATTCTAATTCCCAGACGAGGAAGAACAGTAACAGATCCTGTACGGCAAACACCGCAATCTGTCCCCCGTACATCAACAGCATCAGGAAGTAGAATAGTTTCGGTTTAAAAGTGACCGGCCAAGCCGCTAAGATAGCTAGAGTGGTAATAAATCCCGTTAAGATAATCAGAGGCATGGAGAGGCCATCGGCTCCTAAAGACCATCTTAGGTCAATTTCGGGCAACCATTGGTAACTTTCCACTAATTGCAGATTGGGATTAGCGAAATCGTAACTGCTATAGAAAGCGTAGATAATTAGGGCAAAGTCGATTAATCCCACCGTCAGAGCAAACCATCTCACGGTTTTACCGTCTTTATCGGGAATTATGGGAACCAATAAAGCGGCGACGATGGGAAAAAGGATGATGGCAGTTAACCAAGGAAAGTTCGTTAGATTCATCGGCTGTTTTAATATTTATTTAATCGTCAGAATCGAGAAATTAAGCTAAGGCCTTTTGACGGTTTTACCTAGCAAAACCGCCTTTTTTTCGCTTGTTCTCGCGGTTACATTTGACTGCACCTAACTCAATCTAGCAATTATTCTCCCGTCCTTGTCTGTTAATATTGTTAAGTTTCAAGAGACTTCCAGCCTAATTAGGGTTTGAGAGTTCAAAAATGGGAAAAATAGCGATGAGGTTGCAGAAAATCTCTAAATGAGAGGTAGGTGTTAAAAATTGTCGGCTCCATTGAAGGTAGGGTTGATTCATGAATCAACCCGACGATGAATCAACCACGATGAATCAACCCGACGATGAATCAACCCGACGATGAATCAACCACGATGAATCAACCCTAGGAGCAAGGGGGAAAGGGATAGTTCAGTTTAATCGGGCAAATCAAAGAGAACCCCTGTCATATAACGTTCTGCCCATTCCCAACCGAAGGCTTTTTCTAGTACACGCCGAGTTTTATCGTTTTTTTGCTGTTGACTACAATAATCCCGTTGTCCCTGTAAATAAATACCCGCTTCTTCCCCAGAAAGAGGCTGACTTTCCCTAGCACATTTGCAGTGAATTGTCAAGAAATCTGTTACTCTTTGTAAAAATTGTCGTTCCTCGGCGGCGGTTTCGGGACGAATAAACAGACAATATTGGGAGAAAATATGACCCCAAGGGGGCAAATCACGAGCCTGGGCGAAATTAGCCGCAGGTAAAGCCGCTAAAGCTTGATTATAGGCACTAGAGAGGGTTTTATCGCCACTGGTGGGAGAAAGATCCACAATAGCGGCACTGATTCCCGCTTTGCCGGAGACTATATCACATCCGAACATCGGCAGCGGATATTCTGGACGGGGGAACATGACACAGTGAAGGATATCCAAACCATTGCCCAGTTTAGCCAGTTCTAGGTGCATTTTGCGGAACTGGGGAGTTTGATAGCAGCGATTCTCGATAATTAATTTTTCCCCTTCTAAACGTCCCTCCACATAGCCTAAACCTTCCGGCAACTCAAAGGGCGACAAATCAAGATAATTTTCCCAGTGGGACAGAATTGCCGTGGCTAATTGTCCAATCAGGGGATGAAGTAACGGTAAAATTTCAGGCTTGGCAACGGCTATCATAGGTCAGTTATCAGTTATCAGTTATCAGTTATCAGTTATCAGTTATCAGTTATCAGTTATCAGTTATCAGTTATCGGCTTTTTGCTCCCCATCTCCCTATCTCCCCATCTCCCTATCTCCCTATCTCCCTATCTCCCTATCTCCCTATCTCCCTATCTCCCTATCTCCCCATCTCCCCATCTCCCCATCTCCCTATCTCCCCATCTCCCTATCTCCCCATCTCCCTATCTCCCTATCTCCCCATCTCCCTATTTCCCTATCTCCTGACATCTAAAATCCACTTTACCCCATGGAGCGATCGAGATTAGAACTGGGAAATATAAAATTAACTTCTTTGTCCTTCTCCCAATTTACCCTATGGTTAGCAGTGCCGCTCGTCCAAGACCTTCCTTAAAAAGCCTCTGGCAAAAGATAGAATCTTCTCCCTTGCCAGAAACCGAGGAATCGATTATTTTAAGAATTCTGGTGCAAGCTTTAGTAATCGTGGGTATTATCGCCACCGATGTGGCTACCGATAGTTATACCAGTCTTTGGGCGGTTCCTCTCAGTATTATCGGCGGAATCTGGAGTTGGCGACGCAGGAAAAAGCGCAATATTGGGGCAAAATTCTGTATAGCGATCGGAATGTTGGTAGTGTTGGCGCTATTCTTGGGTGATATCGTTGCGATGCAGGATAGTCGCATTGCTCTAACACAATTATTAATTCAATTGCAAATTCTCCATAGTTTTGACCTGCCCCGACGCAAAGATTTAGGTTATTCTATGGTAATCGGTTTAATTCTCTTGGGAGTCGCCGGGACAATCTCCCAAACCCTCGCTTTTGCGCCTTGGTTAATCCTCTTTCTGCTTTTATCCCTACCTACCCTAGTTTTAGACTATCGTTCTCGTTTAGGTTTAGATAATCTCAATCAGAGTCTCCCTTTCTTCCCAAGGAAATCCCCGCATCTAGCCACAAAAAAATTAGTTTCTCTGCAAAATTCTCCCCTTTCTCCCAAACGTTTCGGAATTTTCTTTCTGACAATTCTCCTCTTGGGATTGACAATTTTTGCTCTGATGCCGCGTTTTCCGGGTTATCAAATTCAATCTTTTCCCGTCAATAGTCCAGCAGGTATGGAAAATCAGGATTTTGAACAGGGAGACAGACAAATCGTTAACCCCGGCTATGTGCGCGAGGGTGAAACGGGGAATGGTGGCGTAAATGGCGGGAATAGTCCCACTACAGGGTCAGGACAGCTAGATACTACCTTTTATTACGGTTTTAACAGCCAAATGAACCAAAATTTGCGGGGAAGTATGACTCCAGAAATAGTCATGCGGGTACGTTCTCAAGCCCCCGGATTCTGGCGCGCCATGGCCTTTGATCGCTATACTGGTCAAGGGTGGCAAATCTCGCGAGATCAGGAAGTAGAGGATTTAAATCGCAGTAGTTGGTCCTATCGCTTTTTTGTGCCACTACCCGCAACCCAAGCAAAAACCCATCAGGTAGTCCAAACCTACAGCATTGTCTCTAGTTTACCGAATATTATCCCTGCTCTTACTTCGCCCCAGTTTCTCTTTTTTCCCACTCGACAGGTATCTCTGGACCGAGAAAATAGCTTAAGGTCGCCGGGAGGATTAGCAGAAGGGCTAACTTATACTGTAATCTCACAAGTGCCGGAACGCAATCGCAGCCAACTGCGATCGGCACCAGAAACCTACCCTAAGTCTATTCTCAAGTATTATTTACAAATTCCTGCCGAAATTGCCCCGAAAGTCCGCCGAAAAACCGAGGAATTGCTGGCCAAATCTCCCACACCTTTAACCTCTCCCTACGAGAAGGCCCTATATTTGGCCCAAGCATTAAAGCAAAACTACGAATTAACAGCCGATTTGCCCTTTTTAGCCGAAAATGAGGATTTAGTCTCGGCCTTTTTATTTCGTTTTCAGGGGGGTTACGCCGATCATTTTTCCACCGTGTTAACGATTATGTTACGCTCGATCGGTATTCCTGCCCGATTAGCCACCGGTTTTGCCCCTGGCCAGTTTAATCCTTTCACTGGCTTTTATGTTGTCCAAAATACGGACGCTTACGCCATTACAGAGGTGTTTTTCCCTGGTTACGGTTGGTACACTTTCGATCCTATCCCGGGCCACGAATTAATTCCCCCATCCTTTGAGGAAGCGGAACCTTTTAGCGTCCTCAAGCAATTTTGGCAATGGGTGGCCGGATGGTTGCCCTCTCCAGTAACGGGTTTTCTCGGTCTGATTTGGGAAAATGTTATCGTTACTATCGGTAAGTTATTGGGATGGTTATGGCGCTTTATTTCCGGCAGTCTTTTCGGGGGAATTCTCGGTGGTTTAGTGGGGGTCGTTTTCGCTTACGCTGGTTGGTTAGGATGGGGACAGTTCCATCGTTGGCGTCGGGGTCGCCGGTTAGCAAAACTACCACCAATCGAGCGTTTATACCAGCAAATGTTAGGAATCTTAACAGAAGCTGGTTATGGTAAACATCCCGCTCAAACCCCTTTAGAATACGCCACCGCCGCCCGCCGCGTCCAACCGCCGCCAGTGGCGAATATTATCGAGGAGATTGCTCGCGCCTACGTTGATTGGCGTTACGGCGGGAAATCGGCTAATATCGAGAGTTTACGCCAACGTTTTCGAGAATTTGTCAAGTTGGTGAAAAAGTGAGCTTGAGCCTATAGTTAGGGTTTGCCGAAAAAGTTTTTCAGCAAACCCTAGATTTAACGATGTCTTAACGCTACTCATAATGTGTCCACATCCGCAGGATTTTAACTATACCCTCAGATTGAATAACTTCGTACACAAGACGATGCTGAATGCTTATTCGCCGAGAGTACACACCATTCAAATCTCCCACTAACTTTTCGTAAGGCGGGGGATTTTGGAATGGATTCACCTGAAGAATGTCAAGCAACATCTGTGCTTTATTTTTTAAATGACTAGAATTAAGCTTCTTAGCGTCTTTCTGCGCCTGTTTGGTGTAAACCAATTTCCACCTTACCATTCTAGCTCCTCAGCACATTCTTCAACCGGCGTTGCCAGTCCCTCCCGAATGGATTCTCGCATCCCCGGAATTGAGAGGAGATATAACGTTTCTTGTACCGATTTCCAATCCCCTTCAGATAGCAAAACTGCATTACCATCGCATCCCTCAATAATAATAGGTTCGTGGGAAACAGTCACTGAATCAATCAAATCCTGCAACTTTTGTTGAGCCTCATTAACCGGGATCATAAATCCTCCTAATTGTTTTCTACCAGTGCCGAAAGAAAATCTTCTGATAATCCTAGCGCCAATTACCCAAACCTGACTCAAGCTATAACCAATCTTTACAAAAAAATCTTTTCCCGTCGCTTATACTGTCGGTGCTGGTTTTTCGCAACCAAAGTAAATTACATATCTTAAATTGAGAGTAACTAAACTTGACAATCAGTTTAACAATGCGCTAGAGTAACTGAAACTTCTAAACTGTAACGCTGGCTAAAGGGAGGCTATTAATTTCGACTGAATTTCTTCGCTACTAACTAAACTAAGAAAATATAATTATGACAAACTATCAAACAGAAATCCAAATCAAAGTCCCTTTAGATGTTGCTGAAACTTATTGGAATGCAACGGAAGAAGAGCGTCAAAAAATAGAGAAAAAAATCGCTTTTTATGTTCAATCTTCAAATTTATCTAGAAAAGAATCTCTGGACAAATTATATAAAACGATGGATACTATTGGAGAAAAAGCACAAGAGAGAGGATTAACCCCTGAAATTTTAGAATCTCTCTTAAATGAAGATAACTAGACGCTTTGTTCTCGATACCAATATTATTATCAGTTAATATCGAGAGTTTACGCCAACGTTTTCGAGAATTTGTCAAGCTAGTGAAAAAGTGAGCTTGAGAGCAGTTATCTTAATGGTGAGGTAGGAAGTTTTCGTTTTGGGGGGTCGATCGCCGGTCATCCATAGCAAATTAGGTTACACTTCATCTTGATGAGAAAAGCTATAAACAAGACTATGTTAAGAAATGTAACGAAGTACAAAACCCTTACTGTTCCCTTGTCTGCACAGTTAACTTTATTTTTGTCCGACTACCGATAATTCTCAGCCGGCAATTTAAGTAGGGAGGCACAATTATTTGTAGGATGGGTTAGCGGTAGCGTAACATGAGCAGGCGTTGGGTTTCATGCTTCAACCCAACCTACGTTCATCTTATATTTAATTCCAGCCAGCAATTTATAAGCAGATCAATGTCATCTTGTCAAGTATTTGAACAATCAATTCAGATTAAAGCTAGTGCCACGACGGTGGAGCGTTGTATCACGGATTTAGAGTTAATGCGTCGTTGGTTAAATCCGGTGTTAGTTTGTGAACCTATCGGCGATTGGAAGACCGATATCGGTGGGAGAAGTCGTTTTTTGATTCAAATCCCCCTAATTCAGCCAACGCTAAAAAGTACGGTGATTGAGAGGGAACCGGGGTTAATTGTCTGGCAATTTGAAGGCTTTTTTCGCGGATGCGATCGCTGGGAATGTCAACCCAATGATGGCGGCACTTGTCTAATCAATCGTTTTGAGTTTGCGATTCCTAATCCGGTTGTGGGGTGGGGATTTCAGCAATTCGCCGCCAAATGGACTAAAAAGGATATGGAAGCGCAATTAAGACGCTTAAAACGAGTAGCCGAGGAAATTTATCTACTTTCAGCCGAAAGTTAAGCTGATGGGGTGGTAAGCGGGGGGTTTTGGGGATGGGAGAATACCCTCACCCCCAACAGCTAACCCCTGATCCCTAATCGATCGAGATCGACTGGGGACCGTTGCCGTTATCCTGATTATTGTCGTTAAAACTGACTAATCCCTGCTCTTCTAACCATTTTTTGAGGGGATCGTCCGAAAGTTTCAAGCGCAGTAATCCAGAGGCAAAACCACCGAAAAAAGCGATCGGTTGTTGAATCAGTTCTTTAACAACGGGTTGTAATTCATCGAGAAACATCTTATTCTATCTCCTGATATTGTCACACCTATCAATGTTAAGTTAATTGAAGTGATTCTGTAAGACTAGCATGACTGAAACTTCTGACACGGTGAAAAAATCTTTCCGGCTAACCCCGTTTATTTTCCTGGGAATACTGCTCATCTGGCTAGGAATTAGGTTAATTGCTCCCGATAGCGTCAGTTTATTCGCTGGTACTCGTCCCGATTATTTGGGAGTCAGGGAAGGTAAACTAGCCCCTTGTCCAGTCACTCCTAATTGTGTTAGTAGTCAGAGTCAGGATCCGGCTCATTCGATCGAACCCCTTAGTTATCAGGGTAGCGGGGAAAAAGCGATCGAGCAATTAGCTAAAATTATCGCTTCCCAACCGAGAACTAAAATTATTAGCCAAGATAGTAACTATCTCTACGCCGAATTTAGCAGTCAATGGATGGGATTTGTCGATGATCTGGAATTTTCTCTTAATCCTAGCAAAAATGCGATCGATGTTCGCTCCGCCTCCCGCTTAGGAGAATCGGATTTAAATGTCAATCGAGAACGAGTGGAAACCCTGAGAAAACTCTTTTCAGTGATCAGTAAACAGTAAACAGTGAAAAGTAATCGGGTGCATCTCAATTTTGTAGAAATATCTATACTACATTTGGGCGCACGCGATGCGCCCCTACCATTGGTGCGATAATATTATTATTGTAGGGGCGAATTGCATTCGCCCTCTTTAAATGACTTCTGCTGCTCACCTATATGTGAGAGAAAGTCACCAATAGGAGATGCACCCAATCAGTAATCAGTAATCAGTAAACGGTGAAATGACTCGGAGAATACTGACTCGGAGAATAATATAAGAAAAATTATGTTTCGTCCCCAACCGATACCAGCAAAAGCAGGACAGGAATCAGTCTGGGATTATCCTCGTCCCCCGCGCCTAGAATTATCGCCTAAACACCTAAAAATTATCTTTAATGGTGTGATAATTGCCGATACTAAAAGCAGTTATCGAGTTCTAGAAACCAGTCATCCTCCAGTTTATTATCTACCGCCCCAAGATATTAAAATGGAATACCTGCAAGCTACAGCAGAAAAGTCTTTTTGTGAGTGGAAAGGTCTAGCCGGATATTACAATATCACCGTTGGGGATCAACAGGCAATTAACGTCGCTTGGTATTATCCGGACCCGACACCAGAGTTTCAGGCAATTAAGAATTATCTGGCTTTTTATCCCGCCAAAATGAGCGCTTGTTATGCCGACGGGGAATTA
Organism: Microcystis sp. LE19-84.1B; assembly: GCF_027531875.1. NCBI lineage: Bacteria > Bacillati > Cyanobacteriota > Cyanophyceae > Chroococcales > Microcystaceae > Microcystis > Microcystis sp. LE19-84.1B. The sequence continues at coordinate 32,894 of NZ_JAPZSR010000140.1, forward strand.
GTACAACCGCAACCGGGCAACTTTTACGGGGGATGGATAACCTCCGATGTGGTTGGTCCGTTTAAAGGCGTTCCCAATAGTTGGGGCTGGTAATCACATTAAGTAAGTAGTCGTGCAAAATTAACTTCTTGGTTAGGAAAGGCAAAAGGCAAAAGGCAGCTACTGGCCAAAATTCATTAATTTTCTCCCCACACCCCACTTCCCCAAAACCCCACTTCCCCAAAACCCCACACCCCACACCCCACTTCCCCAAAACCCCACTTCCCCAAAACCCCACTTCCCCAAAACCCCACACCCCACACCCCACACCCCGTTAACTCCTAGTTTCTACTTTTTACGAGAAATTATGACTATATCCCAACCCGATCTAGAACCCACTTGGATGACGATTATTCGCCTCTTGCGCTGGGATAAACCCGCCGGTAGGTTAATTTTGATGATTCCCGCTTTATGGGCGGTATTTTTGGCGGCAGACGGGGTGCCACCACTACCCTTGATCGGGGTGATCGTTTTGGGAACTTTGGCCACTAGCGCCGCCGGTTGTGTGGTTAACGATCTTTGGGATCGGGATATCGATCCACAAGTCGATCGCACTCGTAACCGTCCTTTAGCGGCCAGAGCTTTATCGATCAAGGTTGGTTTGATTATCGCTCTGATTGCTTTCTTTTGCGCCGCGATTTTAGCTTTATATCTGAATTTCCTGAGTTTTTGCCTATGTTTAGCCGCCGTTCCCTTGATTATCTGCTATCCTCTCGCCAAACGTTTTTTTCCTGTACCCCAATTGGTTCTTTCTCTCGCTTGGGGTTTTGCGGTTTTAATCTGTTGGAGTGCCGTCACCGGGTCGTTAGATAGTAATACATTTATATTATGGGGAGCGGTGATTTTTTGGACATTGGCATTTGATACAATTTATGCTCTGTCCGATCGAGAGGATGATCTCAAGGTTGGTATTAACTCTAGTGCCATATTTTTCGGCAAATACGCTCCGGAAGCCGTGGGGGTCTTTTTTGCCCTGACAGTGGGTTTATTGGCGTGGGAGGGGCAAAAAATGCAGTTATCAGCCTCTTTTTGGCTAGGGTTGGTTCTAGCGGCGATCGCTTGGTTGCGTCAATACCGGCTGTTACGTCAATCTGATTTACCTAAACCAGTTTATGGTCAAATGTTCGGTCAAAATGTTTGGGTCGGTTTTATTTTATTAGCGGCTATGATTGCGGGGAGTTATTTTTAAATAAGTAAATCGAGTAATTTTTGACTCTTTCGGTCTTCCCAAGCGTTTTTTAAGCTCGATAGCTATAAAATCAAGTTAGTAAATTACCAATCCGTAACCAATGTCTAACTCGAAATCCGATAACGTTTGGAATCACAAACCCCGTTGGTGTCAACCTTGGTCGATTTTGTTGACAGGAATTACCCTGATTGCTGGCTGTTGGTTTTTAACTCAGCGTCTCTGGTTAACCCTACTCCTATCTATTCCCATACTCCTCTGGTGGTTTGTCTTCCTAATTCTTTATCCGCGGACGCTGCAGCAACAGTTAAACACAGAAAGAATCGGGGAAAGCATTGATTAAAACAGGAAAGACAGGACAGGGATTTTTATCCTGTAATTGACTACTTTCATCTCCGCGAAAAGTGTTCCAACGAAAAGGAGCTTTTTTTTCACTCGACATCCATAAAAGTCTTTTTGCTCGCGTCATCGCTACATACAAAAGTCGGTATTCTTCAGCTTTTTTAAGTTGTCCAGCTTCTAACCAAGCGCTTAAAGGTGGGGGAATAATTGGTATGCTGTCGGGGTTTAAATACCGTTGATGAACCGCTGCTCGAATTTGCGCTCGTGCCACTTCTGCGAGGGTAAAATCTCCCAAAAATTTTGCCCCATTGGGAACCCAAGGTTTGCCCGGGATAATATCTTCGTGAAGAAAGGGAATAAAAACATAATCCCAGTCTAAACCCTTGGCTTTGTGCATAGTAATAATCGTCAGTTGTCCAGGACGAGTATAACAATCGTCGTTATCTTCTTCCACTCCTTCAAAGCGCTCAGAGGCGATAATTTCATTAAGAGTATTAATTGTATTTTTCAGAGAACTATTACCAGCAGTTTCCTGATAAATACGGGCGGTTAATTTTTGCAAAGTGGCTAATTCTGACCCCGAATATTGGAGAGTCATAGCGAAAAAAGATAGGAGTTGATAATGGGGTAATTCTAATCTAGCTTTTAGTAAACTGCAACAATAACGACGGGCGATTTTTTCGTTAGATTTCAGTTCAGGATCGAGGGGAGTGGGATAAAGAAATTGTTCGGGATAGGTAACTAAAGGATTTAAGTCTTGGGCAGTAATTAAACCCCTAAATTGCAGCACTTCTAAGGCCCCTTTAAGATAATCAGGAGAGTGGGGACGTTCGACAAAAGCTAATATTTTCAGCATTTCGACGGGAATTTGAGAAAAGCGATCAATCTCGTTAGCTTCAAAAATTCTGATTTGATAACTTTTATAAAAATGGGCGAATTTTTGAGCAAAAAAGTGTCCTTGTCGATTTTCTCTAACGAGGATAGCCGCATTATGTTGAGGGTTTTCTTGGAGTAATTTAACTAGACGTTTTTCAATTAATTCTACTGTTTGATAAATGTCATCGGGTTGATAAATTTCTAATCCTTTTCCCTCCTTGATTGGATTAGGTTGGGGATCTTCAGCACCGACGGGAAGAATCGCTTGAACCCGAAAAGGAGCCTCGGTAACTTTATGATTATCTTTTCCCTGTTTCCAATCTCGATCGACCCATTGTAACACTAAATTAGCAGCTTCAATAATTTTAGTATTGCTGCGACCTGCTTGGTTCATAGTGGATAAATTGCCTTCGTTTTGACAACTTTCACAAAACCAATTAAAGTAAACAGGATCGGCGGGAGTAAAGGTAGAATTAATCGCTTGATTGGGATCGCCGACGCGAATTAAATTAGGTATTTCCTCGTCATTATTTTTTGCTAAAATAGTAATTAGTTTTTCTTGGAGAGGACTAGAATCCTGTGCCTCATCTTCAAAGACTCCAAAGACAGATTTTTGCCATTGTCGGCGAATTTTTTCTTCCTCTAATACTCGCAAGGCTCCTAAAATCATGTCATCATAATCTATATAGTTTTTCTGACGCATGAGGATTTCATACTGTTGGTACAAACCACTAGCCATAGCGAGAATTTGATAATTATCGTCAGTATAGTGGCTTAATTCCCAGACTTGCTGCGGTGATAATCCCGAACTTTTTAGCTCATGAATGGCCGCATAAGCAAGACTAGGTAAAATTTCGGTTCTCAGCACCGATTGACGGCGTAATCTTTCGGTTTCTTCCCCATCAAATTCTACTCCTTCTAATAACTTTTGATAACGAATTGGATCGGCAATTAGCCATTTTTCCACCGAGTTTCTAATAATTCTGTGGCTAGGAGTCGGAATAACTAAGGTAGAAGATTCGAGGTCTAATGCCGATAATTCCGGATAACGACGGGCCAATTGTAGGGCCAGTCCATGCAGAGTTTGAACGCTAAAACCTTGGGCTGAAAGTTGCAAATCTTGCAAGCGTTGTTTAATTTTAGCTTTAATACTAGCGGCAGCCGAGCGGGTGTAGGTGACAATAATTAACTGTTTTTTAGCATGAAGTTGCTCACGAGCAATAACCATAGCGGCAGCTACTGCTAAACTGTGGGATTTTCCCGCCCCCGGCACCGCAGAAATGGCCATTTTTCCCCCTTGCCAATCGGCTAATTCCTGTTGTCCCGCACGCAGTTGTTGCCGGAGATTGACCAGTAAATTTTCTCGATTAATTACTTTAGTTTCGCTCATTATGCCCCGCCAATTTTATTTTTAGTTTAATTCTATTACTATTTTAGTTTCTTCTTAAACCAATTGCTGTAAAAGTTAGCTAGAGATAACTAGAATGGGGAGATGGGTTTTTTCAGTGAACAGTAAACAGTAAGCAGTAATCAGTGAAAAGAAAGTAGCGAAGGGCGTTGGGTTTCATGCTTCAACCCAACCTACGTTCATCTTATATTTAATTCCACCCACCCACTTAATCAGTGAAAAGAAAGTTTTCACCTAACACTGTCCACTTAAAACTGTAATCTGATAACTGATAACTGATCAGTGATAAGTGATCACTGATCACTGATCACTGATCACTGATATGTAGCCAATTTTGTTGTACTTTTACCCGAATTTTGCCGGTTAAGGAAGAAGTGGCATCGCGATTAACACCAGTAATGAGATTAACCACTGACTCAACTTCGGCAAAATTAGGCGCTGAGGGTAAATATTGAGCCAAAAATAAACGAATCACTCGTCTTTGTATCGCTAGAGGTAGAATTTGTAAAGGGGAGCGATCGAGTCTTTTTTGATCTAGATCAATAACCTGACGAAAAATATCCCGGGCAATACTATCTAAATAATCGCTTTCTGCCTCCAAAATTTCAGCAGTTTGGGCGAGATGTTTTTCAATTTGGGGATTTAAATTAGTTTGCAGGTAGGGTAATAATTCCAGACGGATACGATTGCGAGCATAGCGTAAATTTTCATTAGCTCGATCGTACCAGATCGGTAATTCTCGACTTTGACAAAAAGCGAAAGTTTCCTCGCGAGTAACATTTAAGAGGGGACGGACTAAGAAAATATCCGGGGTTAAACTTGTCAACCAAGTTAAGGAAGAAAGTCCATCACTACCGGCCCCGCGCATGAGATTATAAAGAAAAGTTTCCGCTCGATCGCTCCTCGTGTGTGCCGTGAGAAGATAATTAAAACCCTGTTCTTGGGCGATTGTTTGTAAAGCTTGATAACGCCATTGTCTTGCTTTGGCTTCCGTTTCCGCCATGGGGGGTGCGGTGGCAATATAAACGGGTAATTGCCAAATTTCGGCGATTTTCTGCACATGAGCCACTAATCCTCGGTCGCAGGACCAACGGTGATCACAATGAGCGATCGCTAGTTGCCAACCCCAACGAGAGCGCAAATCCAGCAATAATTGACCTAAACAGAGGGAATCCTGACCGGCCGACAATGCCACTAACAGAGACGCATTTTTAGGTAGTAATTGTCCCTTTTTCACCGTGGTTTCCAGACGAGTATGGAGAGGTGTCCAAAAATTAGCCAAAATTTTTAGATTTATTTACTTGACAAGGGTGTGGGAAGTATTTTCAGTGAACAGTAATCAGTGAACAGTAATCAGTGAAAAGAAATTAGCGAAGTTTTCACCTAACACTGTCCACTTAAAACTATAATCTGATAACTGATAACTGATAACTGATAACTGATAACTGATAACTGATAACTGATAACTGATAACTGATAACTGATAACTGATAACTGATAACTGATAACTGATAACTGATAACTGATAACTGATAACTGATAACTG